>JAAVFY010000020.1 GCA_014800515.1 Bacteroidales bacterium | reverse complement strand
CTGTGATATTTATTTTCGTTGCTTGTCTTGACATATATGGAGAGATAAATATGTGTAAGACAATAACGTTTGAAAATGGATTTCATTGTATTAACCATTTAATAAAACATACTTACTTATATCTAAACCTACTGATATCTTATAGACAAGAGAGAGCCACGGGAGTTTAATCCGAGAGAAAATGAGGAGAGTTAGGAGAGAGGTGGGCGCATTGAGAGGGAAGATCTATGAGAGCCGGAAGCTCCGAAAAGAAAAGACAGGGGAGGCAGAACAAATTCGGAAGCAGAGATGTTATATAGACAGAAGAAAGATTCAAACGTTTCATGATGTTAGGTTAGTTCAAAAATTAAGTATTATGGAAAACACTGATGCCATCGATTGTGAAATCGGTGGCATTATTTTTTATTAGCGGCATATATCATATCAAGACATCTTCAACGCTGCTCGGTTGAGCTGTGGGGTTATATAAGTAGCTAAGAAAAATTAAACGATATAATAACTCATTAGCTCTGAAAGTATCTTAATATGATATATGCGGCTAATTTTGGNCATCTTGACCTTGTCNNTCAGTCGCTTAGCTCGCTAAGCTCCTTCGCTCCGCGGCCAACCTGNCTCAAAATTATCGAGCATCTATCATATTATTAATTGTTCTTAGCTACTTATGACTTTTAACTTTTCTTAGCGACCTCATAATTATCAAGCANAAGGCTGATGNCGGAGCCGGTATGAAATGTTAAATTAAGTTATTAGGGAGTATGTGGAGGCGTTGAATATCAAAAAAATTGTAATTTAGCGGATGAAAGATGAAATACAAGGCTCCGATAGATGAAAAAAAGCTTGTCAAAGACTTGCAGGACCCGAAGACGGCGTCGCAGGCCTTTGATACTTTGACGCGTACCTACGGCGAGCAGATGTACTGGCAGATACGGCNTATGGTGATGAACCATGACGATGCCTCCGACCTTCTTCAGAACTCTCTTGTGAAGGCATGGAACAATCTGCACAACTTCCGTGGGGATGCCAAGCTGTCGACATGGCTATATAAGATAGCCGTGAATGAAGCCATAAATTTCATTCATAAGGAGAAACAGCGTCAGAGTCTTTCGGAAGATGCCGATGACTCCTTCCTGCTTAAGAATCTTGAGGCCGATCCCTATTTCGACGGTGATGCCCTTAAGGCAGAATTGCTCCGGGTAATAGCTACGCTGCCAGAGAAACAGCGACTTGTATTCAATATGCGTTACTTCGACGAAATGAAATATGAAGAAATTTCAGAGGTGCTCGGCACATCAGTCGGAGCTTTGAAAGCAAGCTATCATCACGCCATGAAAAAAGTAAGTGAAGCCATATCATCACTCCCGCAATGAAGAACACACACACCCTGCTGGCCGCCACCATCCTTGCAGTCGCATCCCTCCCCTGTTCCGCCCAGTATTATGAGTTGGCCAATCAGCTGACCAACGTGTTGCAACCGGCCCTCTCCGGCTCATTCCTCTACAAAGGATTTGTTGAAGGCTCCTACATCAAGAATATGGGAGACTTCAATGCCGACTATATAGAGTTGTCGACATCTCAGGGTTTCCAATATGCCTCCTGGTTCTACATGGGAGCGGGACTTGGATTTGACGTCATGATTTCTCACCCCAACGACAACTGGGGCTCCGGCTGGGAGGAGTATGGCTATCCGGGTGTACGGTCAGAGAGTACCACCACCGCCCTGATGATGCCGCTCTTCACTGATTTCCGGTTTAATATCGGTCGGTCTTCCTCCACCAATATCTTCTTCGATCTGCGAATCGGAGCCTCTTTTTTACTGACCGATAACTGGATACGCATCAACAACGGTTATCTCAGCAGCCGGCAATACTTCTACCTGCGGCCTACTGTCGGTGTCAGGATTCCTACCAACACTTCCAACTCCCGACAGGCTTTCAATGTCGGTATCAGTTATCAGCTGCTCACCTCCAACTACTGGAGGATGAGTGAAAGCACCGGGACGCTCAGCGGCCTTGGCGTTGCTGTCAGCTACGAATGGTGAGTATCTGTAGGATAAATGGGGTTAAGGTAGGAGCAATAATAGAAGGGGTTATTGCGTTTTTAAGTAGAGAATTTGCGCGTGAAGTAAGAATTTACTAAATTGCAACGAATTTCAGGCTTTTCTCCGAGGGAGGGAGTCTCCACTTATCATGAAACAAACTAGCCTATAATATATGAAAAGAATGAATACCACATTAAAAGGGGTGCGTCTCGCCGCTTGTGCGGCGATGATGTCGGCTCCTATGCTTGGCTTTGCCATACCGGCGAAGCCGGGTATAATGACAGTGACTACACCCGACGGGCGTGAGCTCCGTATCGAGAAACGCGGCGGTCCGTTTGCACATGCTGTCTTCACCGACGACGGACTCCTTCTGAGCCAGCTTTCCGACGGAAATTTCGTATATGCCGCCATCGGCGATGACGGGATGCCTGCGCCCACGAGTGTAAAGGCAGCTGCGGCAGAGTTCCGCACACCGGCGGAGGTGAGTTTCACAGCTTCTCTTCGCCAGCTTGACATGGTGAAGGCTCTCGAACTGCGCGATGCCGAAGTGGCAGCTGTCAAGAAAGCGCCTGCCGGCGTCATGAAGCGTGAACGTGCTGAAAATCCCGGCCTTAGCGCGACTTCGATGCCCGTACGCACAGGTTCGCCGAAATGTCTTGTTGTGCTTGTAGAGTTTCTTGACGAAAAATTCCGCACTGAGAATCCCCACGAATATTTCAACAATTCGATCAATCAGCCCGGCTTCGACTCCGGGAAGTGGGAAGGCAGTGTGTCCGACTATTTCAAGGAGAACTCTATGGGGGTCTACACTCCGCAGTTTGACGTCTACGGTCCTGTGACTCTCGATAAGAATATGAGCTATTATGGCGGCAACGACCGCAACGGCAACGACCTTCGTCCGCACGAGATGGTGTCTGACGCCTGCCGTATACTCGACGAGACCACCGACATAAACTTCGCAGACTACGATAATGACGGCGACGGTATTGTTGACAACGTATTCGTTTATTTTGCCGGCTACGGTGAGGCCAACTCCGCCGACCGTCCCAATACCGTATGGCCTCACTCCCACGATCTCAGTATGGCAGATCCCCGCAAACGTCATATCTTCGACGACGTGCGTATCGACCACTATGCCTGCTGCAACGAGATAGAGGAGAAAGTACCGGGCACCGACAACTGGGAAGTAGAAGGTATCGGTACTTTCGTTCATGAGTTCAGCCACGTTCTCGGTCTTCCCGACCTTTACGAGACGAGCTACGGCACCGGAGCTTTCACTCCCGGCAGCTACANTGTTCTCGACTACGGTCCCTACAACAACGATGGCCACACACCGCCCAACTATGGTGCATACGAGCGTTACGCTCTCGGATGGCTCACACCCGAAGAATTGATCAACAACGGTGAGATCACACTTCCTCCCATTGTTGANAGCAATAAGGCCTACATCGTCAATACTCCCCGAGACAACGAGTTCTTTCTTTTCGAGAACCGTCGTCTCGAAGGGTGGGATAAATTTATCCCTGCAGAGGGTATGCTGGTGTACCATATCGACTTCTCCCCCTCGATCTTCGAGCAGAATGTGGTGAACAACGATCCCAACCATCTGTATGTTGATCTCATAGAGGCCGACAACCGTAAAGATGCGAGATCACGTGAGGGTGATGTCTTCCCCGGCAGCGCGGGTGTGACCGCCTTCGGATTCTCCACCACTCCTGCGCTCAAGAGCTGGCATAACAAAGACCTTATGCGCGAGCTGACCGAAATTCGTCATGACGGTCGCGACATCAAGTTCACACTCACCAACACCGACCCCGAGTATATCGATTCCGGCGTAGCTGCTCCCACCGTCAAGGGAGCCCTCAGCTTCGGCAACGGCAGAATCAGCTCCGCCTACACAGAGACACTCGAAGTGTATGACACTTTCGGACGCCGTGTGACACTCATCGGCAGCGGAGACTCCGTAGAGCTTCCTTCCGGCCTCTATATCGTCAGCACCCCCGACGGCGCAATGAAAATCAGACTCTGATAGAAATTCCATAGTTCAACATCAGCATTCCCTATTACCATGTGTGTAGGGAATGCTATATTTCCGGATATCCAAATATTTATGAAATTTAAATTTTCCACACTTTCCATGCTGCGGCAATCGGCATTGGCAATCGCTGTGGCTACACCCCTGCTTGTATCAGCAATTCCAGCCAAGCCCGGAATTGTGACTATCACCACCGAGGACGGCAGAGAACTGCGCCTTGAGAAGCGTGGCGGACCTTTCTCTCATGCTGTTTTCACCGACGACGGACTTCTGCTCAGCGAACTTTCCGACGGCACATACGTCTATGCCGGGCTGAGTGCCGACGGACTACCCGAACCGACGGCAGTGAGAGCCTGCGCTCCTGAATTGCGTACTGCCGAAGAAAACCGCTTTGTGGCCCGGCTGCGTAATCTTGACATGGTTCGTGCCCTCGAACTGCGTGATGCGGAGACCGCCCGCATGAAAGCTCCCGCAGGGGTAATGAAGAGAGACCGCGCCGAGAACCCGGGACTCTGCCCCAGCTCCATGACCGTGCGTACCGGTTCGCCGAAGTGTCTCGTCCTGCTTGTAGAATTCAAGGATGAGAAATTTCGCACCGAGAATCCACAGGAATACTTCTACAACAGTCTCAACCAGACCGGTTTCAACTCCGGTAAATGGGAGGGCTGTGTCTCAGACTATTTTAAGGAAAACTCCCGTGGAGCCTTCACTCCTCAGTTTGATGTCTACGGACCCGTCACCCTCGACCACGTGATGAAATATTATGGAGGCAACAATAAATATACAGGCAACGATGAAAAACCCTACGATATGGTTGTAGACGCCTGCAAGCTTATCGACGAGACCTCCGATATTGACTTCTCTCAGTATGACAACGACGGCGACGGATTGGTGGACAACGTATTCATCTACTACGCAGGTTTCGGTGAGGCCAATTCCACAAGCAAACCCAATACCATCTGGCCTCACTCCGCCGACCTCTCCAACTCCTCGGTAGGAAATAATCTGGTGCTTGACGGCGTGCGCATCAATCACTACGCATGCTGCAATGAAGTCATGGAACTCGTGCCCGCCACTAACTACTGGGTTATCGAGGGTATCGGAGTCTTCGTGCATGAGTTCAGCCATGTGCTCGGGTTACCCGACCTCTATGAGACCATCTATCAAGGTGCATACACCCCGAAATACTTCAACGTGCTCGACGTGGGTTCCTACAACAATGACGGCCACACTCCTCCCAACTACAGTGCGTTTGAACGCTACGCGCTCGGATGGATGAAACCTGAAGAGCTGCGCCACACGGGTGAAGTGACCATCAAGCCCCTTATAGACACCAACCACGCCTATTTCATCAATACTCCTGACGACAACGAATACTATCTTATTGAGAATCGTGTCCGTGAAGGTTGGGATACATATCTGCCCGGCGAGGGAATGTTGGTGTGGCACGTGGATTATGTGCCCTCAATCTTCAACATTAACAACGTCAACGACGACCCTTATCATCATTGCGTAGACCTTATTGAGGCCGACGGTCATCGTTCGGTGGAATCTGCTGAAGGCGACCCCTTCCCCGGCACCTCCAACGTGACCTCCCTCGGATTCAACACCACTCCCTCAATGCGCAGCTGGAATGATGACAATCTGATGAGAGAGCTTACTAACATCCATAAGGACGGCCGCGATATCAAATTCAACCTTCTCAACACCGATCCGCAATACACCGGTGTCGATGAGACCCTCGGCGAGGCCGGTCGTCTCATCTTCGGAAACGGCATCATTGAATCCACATACGGAGAGACTGTAGAGATATTTGATACTCTCGGCACCAAGGTGGCCACGCTTCAGGGTGGTACGTCGGCATCGCTCCCCGCAGGTCTTTACATCGTGACCACACCCGAAGGAGCTGTGAAAGTGAGACTCTGAAATTGAATATGCCAACCGATAGGTTTCAGACCTGTCACCTCTTTTAATCGTCAAAACGGCTCGATCGCATCTTCAGCGATTGAGCCGTTTTTCTTATGGTCGCCGTCTTTTTCTATCCGACAATCTCATTATATAGCCAACGGCATCTCATGTCAGAAGAATCCGGCAGAGGGATTTTCAGGTTCTTGCATAGTGATAGGAAGAGATGTCGGGATCGCCTCCTCATCCGCAGCCGGTGGATCCATCTCATTGAAACAGATATACAGCCCGATTGCCCGCGTCATCAGCAGATCGTCATGATGACCCGGGATTGCTCCGAAACTTCCGTTCTGCCGCCGTTCGTAGACAAGATACTCGTCAAGACAATCACGATCGCGCTCCACATACACCCCCTCGCGTATCACCCTCACAAGATTTGAGATGATAAGCGGTTTGGTGCTGACATTGGTATGAAATCCATACCGTCGTGGCGTACCCTCCTCAATATCCGCTTCTTTCTCTTTTCTGGCATAGAGATTGGGATAGGCATTCTTGATCTGCGAAAGGATATATCCCGATTGGTCGCCATCGACATGACGAAATACGTCACGTGTCTCGATAGTATTGCTCTCGATTACGAGCAGAGCATTGTCATACCAAGCTGATATACGGGCTGCCCGCCATGCTAAAATGTCAATATCGCAATGTCCTCGCCATTGTGCCACGACCGTAGGGCGTCCCTTCTCAAGCATCATGATTCTGTCAAACACCACAATCACCGACCAGTCAGACTTCGCACTGCGGCCACCGATATCCACCACTGTCAGATAACGGTTTTTCAACCCCGTCTCCCTCTCCGGCATATCCCACACATAAAGCGACCCTTGCGCATCCTCCCGAAACTCCACCTCAGACAGCGATGTCGGCGGGAGACCCAGCGGCACCTCCACCTCCCCGACCGCGAGAGGCGGACGGCATCCGGCCCTCAGTTTCTCCACAAGATACTTATCGAAGACCCTCGCACCACTATTGACAAACGCCTCCACATCATCGCTCGGATATTCCGAAGCCATCATCCCGTGGGAAGAATACTTCATACGCTCCTTCACATACCAGTTGATTGCCTCCAGTGTGGCACCACGTTCCCACAGCCACCACAGATAGCGACCCGGTTCGCGGCGGTCGCTCCCCGAGTTTTCCTGCCTCCGGAAGTCGAGCAGCGAAGCGGCAAACGACTCCATATCCTCCGGAGACTCCGCATATTGATCGATATCAAACCATGATATAAAAAGCGGTTCGAATTGCGACTCTCCGCGACGCGCAGCCTCATATTCCCGCTGAAAGAAATTACCGGTGCCGTTGGCCGTGGATTCATACACGATCATCGTGTAGGGTTTCAGAAGTACTCCTGAACACGCTGACCGGATAATCTGCTCCGGTGTCTTGCCGTCAGTAGCTTTCCATACACCCACCTCCGAACAGTGCACCAGATTGTAGTCGCCGCCGCGACATGAATCAGGACGTTCGGCGGTGCCCACCTTTATCTTGCAGTTGCGCTGGGGCACCTTGAAGATAGCTCCCGAGCGACCTACACCTACCAGCTTTTTCACCGGTTTGTCGGGTGTTTCCCCGGGTGCATAAAGCATCTCCGGCGGATAAGCCCTCACCAGTCTGTCGAACATATCCTTGATCTCATCGGAACCCATAGCCTGCTGCGCGACGATAAGGGAGTTGAGTCCTGTGCGATGTACAAGCTGTAGCCAAGCCATATATAGTTGAGAACAGGTACTCCCTCCCCACTGACGTGCCTTAAGAAGCACAAGGCGAATCGGGAGACCGGCGAGCCGTTGCCGTTCGAGAGCCTCCACAAACTTCCGCTGCGGGCGGTTGAGTACAAAGAGAGTGTCCTCCCCTCCCCCCTTTGTCTTGATATAGGCAAAACGCGCACACCAGTATGGAAAATCATGGAGCGAACGGAGACGCCCGAACTCCTCACGCACTGCATGGATACGATTACGTGTGACGGTCAGTCCCTGATAACGGGTGATATACTCCCCGATGTCGGCAGCAGCCTTCAACTCAATCACCATCTTCTCCTCACTCATCGACACCGGGAGGAAGAGCGGCCCATCCGTGAGACCCGACACCTCAAACCGGAAACGCTCTCCCACCGAGCCCTCCCCCGTCAACGGGTTGAAGCAAGCCGAATTAGCTGCATTTCGTCTGAGATTCTCCGCCAGCAATTCAGACACATCCTCTCTCATTTCCCCCTCCTTTCCTTAAGATTACGGAGAATATGGCGAATTGTCTTGCGGGCCGTTTCCGGCGAGAGATAGAACTCCGGCGCCGGCGACCAGACAGCCTGTTCCACAGCACGGGAGAGCGACAGCTCCGGATTCTTCACAAGTATATCTTCCGTACGCTTATAAATCTCCTCATACATTCTGCGCTTCTCCTCCAGCATTGCAGGGAGGTTGCTTCCCTTTCTCAAAGCACTCACCACCTCCGCCGCACGTCGTTCGCTTACCCAGAAGCGAGAACACGGCGACTTCACAGTATTCAGATAGAGCTCCCCATTATTTTCCACCATAGGATTTCGGAGCTGAGTAGAGAAAGACCGGTACAATTCCCCATTACGGATACCGGTAAAATCGGATATAGAACCTTTCTTCTTCATAATTTTGCTTTATATTTCAAAAGCAAAATTATAAGCAATACTTCTACTATGCAAATATTTTCAATAGCATTATTTCAATAAATGCTTTTACTTCGGCTATCTGAAGATTCTATTCTATGAATCAGTCCTCGGGTGCCTGTTAAAAAATGCTAGATGGCAAAGGCAAAGGCAAAGTCTATAATGTAGATGCCAGTGGTGGTATACGGTATGACACTCCACAGGATGTGCCAGTTCATATAGAAGAAGCATCGGACTCTTCGGACTCCGATGCTTCTTCTGTTCTATTGTTCTTTTTATTCCCCTCGGTTTTCTTTATTGAATATGTGGCGAAGACGGGAGAAAATTCGCTTGGAAGTGGCTTCGGTCGGCACTACGTTGGGTGCGTCGCGAAGTGACTCGATTGCAGCCTTCTCTGTGTCTGTGACATTCTCGGGTACGTAGACCATGACGTTGACGAGNAGNTCNCCCTTCACACTGNNGTTNTATCTGCGGCAGNCCTTTNCCNCGCAGACGNAGCACCTTNCCNGGCTGTGTGCCNGNNGNNATCTTCAGNCGTGCGCGNCCNTCNACNGTNGGCACNTCNGCNGNNCCNCCNANNGCNGCCGTNGGGAAATCGAGCATAAGATTATAGATAAGGTCGTTGCCGTCGCGGATGAGCTCCACATCCTTCTCTTCCTTGATGACTACGAGCAGATCGCCTGTCACACCGCCGTTGGGCGCGGCATTGCCTCGCCCGGGAAGAGTGAGAACCATGCCGTCTTCCACACCGGCCGGAATGAAGAAATTGACCACCTCTTCCTTCTTTTCAAGACCGGTGCCACCGCAGACGGGACATTTCTCAGTGATCTGTTGCCCTGTGCCGTTGCAATCCGGGCAGACCACAGTGCTATACTGCGGACCGAAGATTGTATTCTGCTGCACCTGCACCTGACCCGTGCCGTGGCATCGCTGACATGTGTGGAAGGCTGTGCCGTCTTTCGCACCCGTACCCTTACATGCCTCGCAGGCCACCATGCGCGGAATCTTGAGTTTCTTCTCCACTCCATTAAGGATATCCTTGAGCGTCACTTTGACCGTCACGCGGAGGTCGGCACCCTTATTGACACGCGGGCGCGGCGAAGCACTGCGGAAACCTCCGCCGGAATAGTGGCCACCGAAGATGTCGCCGAAATTGGCGAAAATATCCTCCATGGTGAAACCGCCGCCGAAACCGCCGAAGCCCTCGAAACCTTGGCCACCGCCAAAGCCTCCTTGTTCGCCGGCAAAGCCGAACTGATCATACTTCTGACGCTTCTTCTCATCGCTCAGTACGTCGTAGGCCTCGGCCGCCTCCTTAAATTTCTCCTCAGCCTCCTTATCACCCGGGTTCTTATCGGGGTGATACTTAATGGCTAATTTTCGATATGCCTTCTTTATCTCGTCGGGTGTGGCAGTCTTGGAGACTCCCAGCACCTCATAATAATCTCTTTTTTGTGCCATCTGTAACCTGTTTTTCTAAGCCCTTTTATACCTTCAATTACTGAGCTACCACCACCTTGGCGTGGCGAAGCACCTTGTCATTGAGCATATAGCCCTTCTCAACAGTGTCGATAATCTTTCCCTTGAGCGAAGGGTCGGGGGCCGGGATGGCTGATATGGCCTCATGCCTTTCGGTGTCAAACTCCTTATCCTCCGGATCGATCTCCTTTACGCCGTTAATTTCGAGATATTTCCGAAGTTTGTTATAGATGAGTTGCATACCCTCCTTAAGAGCAGTCACATCATCGGAAGTCTCGCTCGCCTTAATGGCTCTCTCGAAGTCATCGACGATAGGAAGAATACCCTTAAGCACGCCCTCCGCACCATTGCGGATAATCTCACTCTTCTCGCGGAGAGTACGCTTGCGGAAGTTATCAAACTCAGCCATAAGGAAAAGATATTCCTTCTTCTCCTTCTTCACTTCCTCCTCGAGTTCGGCAATCCTCTTTTCAGGAGAGTCTCCGGCGGGAGCTTCCTCCACCTCCTCGGGCACTACTTCCTCCACGACCTCGGCGGCCGCAGATTCATTTACCTCATGACTTACTTCATCATCTGCAGGACGAACAGCCTCATTATCGAATCCGTATTCTTTATTTTCGTTTGTATCCATGTCGGTGATATGTTTATGTGTTTTTCAATCAAAAATCAAGCCAAAATTTGTTAACGAATCTAAAAACTATATCGACAACAAATCAGGAAGGTGTGGACTCCACAACCTCGGTTATAATTTCAACAACCAAACTCCCTCCAGTGTTGAGGGCATTGACTCAAAAGCAACACGGGCCGACGGCTCATCCGGAAATATACCGTAGAGAGCGGCGCCCGAACCTGACATGGAAGCATACTCCGCTCCGCGGTCATAGAGAGCTTGCTTGATATCGGCCAACACGGGATGCAGCGGGAAAAGAGTCTCCTCAAACTGATTGGCAACACCCAGACCGCGCCACTCCGAGGGGGCAAACTCCCCAAGGCGACGCAGATCAAATGAAGCGGGTCGGGGAGAAATATTCGCGAAGGCCTCACGCGTGGACACATACACGTGAGGCTTGGCAACGACTGCCCAGCGTCCTGCAAGCGAGAGCGACGACTCCTCAAGCAGATCACCGACTCCGGAAGCAAAAGCCGGCCGATTACGGATAAAGAACGGACAATCCGCCCCCAAACGAAGAGCCATCTCCTCAAGCCGACCTGCAGAGAAAGGTTTTGCCGTCAGTTCATTCAACAGACGCAAAGTAAAAGAGGCGTCAGCACTACCTCCCCCGAGTCCTGCTCCATCCGGCAGATTCTTAATCAGAGTGACATCCACCCCTTCCGGGAGCCGGGAAAAAACCCCGGCTCCGGCAGACTCCTCCGCCAGCTCCGACCGGAAAAGCGAGACAGCTCTGCAGACCAGATTCTTCTCCGGAGGGCAATCCACCTTGCGGCCGAGAAACATGAACCTGTCAGCAGCCGCAGTTTCAGAGGGAGTAATCTCAAGGATATCGCAAAAAGGGGCTCCTCCTTCAGGAGCGACAGGGGTGCCGTCATAGAGCCCAACAGGATAGAAGAGAGTCTCGAGATCATGATAGCCGTCGGGACGGCGCCGAGTGATGTAGAGACCTATATTCAGCTTGGCATTTACGAATGATATCATAAGTAGCTAAGAAAAATTAAACGATATAATGGCTCAGTAGCTTTGAAAGTATCTTAATATGATATATGCGGCTAATTTTGGCCATCTTGACCTTGTCGCTCAGTCGCTTAGCTCGCTAAGCGACTGAGCTCCGCGGCCAACCTGTCTCAAAATTATCGCGCATCTATCATATTATTAATTGTTCTTAGCTACTTAAGAAAAAAAATTAAACGAATAATGGCTATAAATAGCTTTGAAAATAAATTGGGGCGAACCAAGGGCAACCTCAGCTACTTTTGCAACTAAAGTTCCCGTTCCTCCGATGCCATACGATGGCAAGGCTGCCGCCTCTGACGAGCAGGTAGGAGAGGAACGAGAGCCAAAGGAGGTTATTGGTGAAGCCGGATGCGAGTGTATTTTCTCTGACAAAAGGGAGTGTGGTAGCGAAGAAGACAGCGGAAGCGGCGAGTGTGGCTACGAGCATTGAGCGGGTGCCGGTCACGCCTATGAAGAACCCGTCGTAGATGAAAGCGGCCACCGTCACCGAAGGAATCAGAATGATCCAGATATGATAGTCGGCCACAAATTGCCGTACTTCGCTGTCATCCGTAAGAAGTGCTACGACGGGGCGCCACCCTATCATATATATTCCGGTGAAGAGAAGAGCTATCCCCGCCGACCAGAGGAGAAGACTCCTGACCGAGCGACGGAGCATCACAGTGTCGCCCGCTCCGAAGAAGCGACCCACAAGAGCCTCACCGGTGAAAGCATATCCATCCATAAAGAATGAGAAGAAATGGAAAAACTGCTGTATGACGGCGTTGGCGGCAAGTGCCACGGCTCCAAGGCGTGCACTATAGGCAGTCACAGCCATGGTGACGGCCATAATCGCGGCCGACCGGATGAACAGATCGGTATTTACGGAGAAAAACCTACGGAGTCCTTCTCCGCGGAAAAGACGTGTGAATCCACACCACAAGCCTCCCTCCGGAGCAATTCCGAAGGCAAGGAAAAGAGCAAATATGAATCCCGACCAGTTGGCGATCAGAGTGCCGTAAGCCACTCCCCGGAAACCGATTTCCATAGGAAAGACGAGCAAGAAACTGGACAGGATATTAACAACATTAATAAAAATGGCCACTGCCATAGCCCTGACCGTGGACTGCATACCGACAAACCATCCCGACAACGCCATGACTCCCATCTGAGCCGGCGCCATCCAGACACAGATATTGAAATAGTCCGCAGCCAAATCCGACACCTCCGCGTCGGCCCCCACTATCCAGAGCATCGAAGCGAGGAGAGGCCCTTGAAGAAGCACCAACCCAAACCCCAGAGCGAGACCCAGAAACAGAGACCTGGAAAAAGCATCCCGAATCCCCGCCGCGTCCGCCGCACCGAAAGCACCTGCCGTGAGACCCGTGGTGCCCATTCTCAAAAAACCGAACAGACGGAACACCACGCTCATCATCAACGAGCCGACAGCGATGGCTCCGAGAAAAACCTCCGAGCCGAGATGTCCCGAGATAGCAGTGTCGCAGAGTCCGAGGAGAGGCACTGTGACATTACTCACGATAGCAGGGACAGAAAGTCTAAGAATTTCACGATTAAGATTCATGCTGCAAAGTTAGAATTTTTTTATTAACTTTGCCGGGCATGAACGGTATCACGGACAGCGGACCGCGCCACATTACAGGTGCGCCCGACCTCTCGGACACAGGCCAGTGGCGACTGATAATATATCTGGCCAAAAGAGGCATGTCAGCCTGGATAAAAAGCACGGAAGACCCTACCGCCCGGGTGGGGCATCTTTTCACGTCCGCATGGGAGCATTCTGAAGAAACTTTGCTCCGCAACATAGAGAACACCGTCTACGACCATCCGCGAATCCTCGATGACTATTCCGCCGATATCATCATCGAGACGGAGAAGTGTTTATGGGTGCCCGCCGCTCTGACGGGAGAGAATCCCGAAGCGAAATGCGAGGAATGGTTTACTCAGGTATGGGCAGGGACGGAGAATCAGTTTCTTACTGACGAATGTGGCGACAAGCTCTGTCTTCATTTGCTTGCTGACGGACTTAAAGATTTCCTGTCGCGCACATTTGCCGGCACCCGCATAAGCTCCCACCAGACACAACTCGTGAGAAATCTCGCCGGCAGGGCTGCCGATGACACCCGCACGTATGTCGACATCCGCGATCATGAGGCCGACTTCGTGATATTCTCCGGAAAAAATCTACTCGTCTGTGTCACCAAAGAATGGTATTCCGAGAGCGACATCGTCTGGCATCTTTTCAATCTTCTGGAGATTCACGGCATAGACCCCCGGAAAGCACAGGTGTGTCTCTCCGGCAAGCGCACTGTCAGAGAGCAGATAGCCCGCGAAACGCGTCCTTATTTAGGATTCCTGATGCTGACCATGGTGCCGAGGGTGGAATGTGACACTCCTCTGCCATTGGGAGTAGTGTTCTGCGCCGCGCGCAACAACAATATCAAAAGTAAAGAAAGATAAGTAGCTAAGAAAAATTAATAATATGATAGATGCGCGATAATTTTGAGTCAGGTTGGCCGCGGAGCGAAGGAGCTTAGCGAGCTAAGCGACTGAGTGACAAGGACAAGATGGCCAAAATTAGCCGCATATATCATATTAAGATACTTTCAAAGCTACTGAGTTATTATATCGTTTAATTTTTCTTAGCTACTTAAATGAGAATCATTAGAGGAAAATACGGACGCCGACGGTTTGACGTGCCACGTAACATCACAGCTCGACCCACCACCGACTTCGCCCGCGAGAATATCTTCAATGTGCTCGAGAATATGGAGGATATGGAGGGAAAGACCGCCCTCGATCTCTTCGCCGGCACAGGCGCCATCTCCTTTGAGTTTCTTTCAAGAGGATGCGAGGCTGTGACTGCTGTCGAGACCGCCTCCACTCAGGCCAATTTCATAAAAAGTGTGGCTGCCAGGCTTGGTGAAGTCAACCTCAAGGTGATAAAAGGCGACGCCTTCCGCTTCTGTGCCGCTTGTCATGAGAAATTCGACTTCATATTCGCCGACCCGCCGTATAATCATCCCGATTTCGGGAAAGTGGCATCGATGATTCTCGATTCCGATATGCTTAAGCCCGGCACAATAGTGGTGGTGGAGCATTCGAAAGCCTACGACTTCTCCGAGCTGCCCCATTTCCTCGAGCACCGTGCATACGGAAGTGTCAACTTTTCTATCTTCCGTATCGGAGAATAAGAAGACCGATCTCCACACACTGACCGGCGACATGACATGAGCCCGGCACCCCGACAACAAAGAAATAAGAACAATACAACAGGTAATTTACCATGGACAACAAAATAAAACTCGATACCATTGAGGAAGCTATCGAAGACTTCCGTCAGGGAAAATTCATTATTGTGGTGGATGACGAGGACCGTGAGAATGAGGGCGACCTTATCATCGCGGCCGAAAAGATCACGCCAGAGCAGGTGAACTTTATGCTTAAGAACGCCCGGGGAGTGCTTTGCGTGCCTATCACCAACGAAAGATGCAAGGAATTGCGACTGGAGCGTCAGGTGAACGACAACACCAGCGTGCTGGGCACACCCTTCACCGTGACAGTAGACAAACTCGAAGGATGTTCCACAGGCGTCAGCATCGACGACAGAGCCGCCACTATCCGTGCGCTCGCCGACCCCGAATCAACACCCGAGACCTTCGGACGTCCCGGCCATATCAACCCGCTATACGCACAGGATCGCGGTGTGCTTCAGCGTGCCGGCCACACGGAAGCCGCCGTNGACTTCGCCCGCCTCGCCGGATTGCAGCCATGCGCAGCCCTGATGGAAATCATGAGTGACGACGGCTCCATGGCCCGTCTGCCGGAACTTCGCCGTCGCGCCGACGAGTGGGGNCTTAANCTGGTCAGCATCCGCGACCTCATCCACTATCGTCTGCAGCACGACACAGTGGTGGAGAAAGGGGAAGAAGTGGATATGCCNACCGCCTACGGCCACTTCCGCCTGATACCCTTCCGCCAGAAAGACAACAACCTTGAGCATATCGCCCTGATAAAGGGAGATGTGGCTGATGGCGAACCNGTACTCGTCAGAGTCCACTCCTCCTGNGCCACCGGCGANATCTTCGGCTCAATGCGATGCGAATGCGGCGAGCAGCTTCATCTGGCCATGAGCATGATCGAGAAAGAGGGACGCGGCGCCGTAATCTACCTCAATCAGGAGGGACGCGGCATCGGCCTGATGGACAAGATAAAAGCCTACAAACTTCAGGAAAACGGACTTGACACGGTGGATGCCAATCTGCATCTCGGCCACAAGGCCGATGAACGCGACTACGGCGTCGGTGCCAATATTCTCCACTCACTCGGCATATCCAAGATGCGCCTCATGACCAACAATCCAGTGAAGCGGATCGGGCTGGAAGGCTACGGACTGGAAGTGACCGAGAATGTGCCTCTGGAAGTGAATCCCAANGACTACAATCGCTTCTACATGCACACCAAGAAGGAGCGTATGGGGCATGACCTTCATCTTGTAGACTAACNATCCATCCTCTAAGAAACTGCAATGACAAACAAAATAATGACCGGGGCNTTGCTGCTCTGCATGATTGCGCCGGCAACTCTCACAGCCAAAAAACCTCTCGACCATGATGCTTTCGATGCATGGCAGTCGGTAGTNAACGGGCCGATGTCAGCAAGCGGAGAATGGGTAAGCTTCTCCACGGTGCCTCAGGAAGGCGACGGCACACTCACCCTCTACAACACCCGNACCGGCAAACGCATCGACATCCCCCGGGGATATACACCTGCTTTCACCTCCAACGGAGAGTGGGCACTGGCTCTTGTAAAGCCTCACTACAGTGACACCCGCAAGGCAAANANCGATAAGAAGAAAGATCACGAGATGCCCGCCGATTCGCTCGCGATAGTGAATCTGCGCGACGGCAGAGTGACCCGTATCGCCGATGTGATCTCCTACAGTATCGGTAAGGAAGGAGGAGAATGGGTGGCGTGGAGNAGCCGNGACACTACGCTTATCGCCCCCTCCGCTCTTGCAGACAAGGAGGCCGGACGGCCGCTCGTCGTCCGCGACCTCAAGTCCGGCAACACCAAGACTNTGAAATGGGTGAAAGACTACGTCTTCTCCAAAGACGGCCGACACCTTGCTGTCAATACACGCAATCACGGCAACGACAGCATCGCCACCGACGGGACAGGCGTNATCATGCTTCCCGACACAGCCTTTGTGCTCCTTGACCGCGACAAAGCCGCCTACGGCAAACCCGTATTCAATGAGACAGGGGACATGCTCGCCTTCACCGCCACCNCAGACTCCGCGACAAGCGGCACTCCGCGCTACGACCTCTTCTTAGCCAACCTCTCCACTCCCGGNAAAGAGACGCAGAGCTTCACCATCAAAGAATGGGAACGTGATGTGCCCAACTATGCCCGTCCTCATCATTCCGATCCCGAAGAGCAGGAGAAGGCGATGGAGAAATGGAGCAAGATGATGAGCAACAGAGGNGAGGAACTGGTGGTCAACCAATACTCTGTACCGGAGTTCAGTCAGGACGGCAAACGGGTGGTCATCAATGTGGCTCCTTATATCGCACCTGACGACACCACGATAGTAGACTTCGAGCGTGCCGATCTCGATATCTGGGTNTGGAACACCCCNCAGACTCCCCCGCAGGAGAATATCAGACTTGACAGCTGGAAGAAAAAAGGGTGTCCGGTGGTGATGGACTTAGCTACCGGCAAAACCATACTCCTGAGCCGTGACCGCCACACCGATGTGAAGGCCCCCGACCGCTGGAACGGACGCTACGCACTGGTGCTNGACCCGNCAGAAAACGTGATTGAGAGACAGTGGGACTATCTCGCTCCCGTAAATGCCTACACNGTAGACCTCACTGACGGCAGCAAAAAGCTGATAGCCGACATTCCCTCCGGTGAAGGAGAGGTGTCGCCGAGCGGCAAATATATTGTATGGTATGCCGACCGCAACTGGTATGCCTACTCCCCCNTCACCGGTCAGACCGTGAATCTTTCGGCNGATATCCCCTANCCCGTATGGCTTGAGGATGATGATCACCCCATGTTGCCCGAGCAATATGGCNCGGCCGGATGGGAGAAGGATGACAANGCATTCCTCATTTACGATCGCTATGACATCTGGAGTGTCGACCCCGAAGGGAAGCGTAAACCGGTATGCCTCACGCAGGGCAACGGACGTAAAGAGAACCTCCGNTACCGCTACCGTCAGACCGACCCCGAGCAGCGTTTCTTCAGCGAGGGCGATGAACTCCTTCTCGATCTCTTCAGCTACGACACAAAGAAGAACGGATTCGCCACCCTCCGCTACGGTAAACCTGCTGTGCCCGCCGTGCAGATTCTTGACGAATACGCCTTCACTCAGCTGAGGAAAGCGAAGAAAGCTCCGGTGTATACCTTCGCCAAAGGNAACTTCAACACCATTCCGCAGATAAACGTGGTGAAAGGGAAAGACTTCAAAGGGATGAAACGTCTCAGCGATGCCAATCCGCAGATGAAAGATTACTCATGGGGAGATGCGCGGCTCGTGAAATGGCACGCGTACAACGGCGATCTGACCGAGGGTGTGCTTTATACTCCCGAGGATCTCGACCCCACGAAGAAATACCCGATGCTGGTGGTGTTCTACGAGACTAACTCCGAAGATCTGTATCGCCACTACACCATGGAGCCTTCCTGGAGCTGGGTGAATTATCCCTTCTATGTAAGCCGCGGCTATGTGGTGTTTGTGCCCGACGTGCATTACACTCCCGGTGTGCCCGGAGAGAGTGCCTACAACTATATCTGCTCCGGAGTGGAAGACCTCTGTGAGAAATATCCCTGGATTGACAAAGAACGAATCGGCATCGACGGACAAAGCTGGGGAGGATACCAGACAGCCTTCCTCGTCACCCGCACCGATATGTTCGCTTGTGCCGGAAGCGGCGCCCCCGTCGCCAACATGACAAGTGCCTACGGCGGCATACGTTGGGAAAGCGGCGACTCCCGCCAGGCTCAATACGAACAGGGTCAGAGCAGAATCGGAAAAACACTTTGGGAGGCTCCCGAACTCTATATCGCAAACTCTCCAGTGTTCCATGCCGACAGAGTGAAAACCCCGTTGCTCATCATGCACAACGACGCCGACGGGGCTGTGCCCTGGTATCAGGGAATCGAGCTCTTCATGTGCCTGCGACGCCTTCAGAAACCCGTGTGGATGCTCCAATACAACGGGGAGGCCCACAATATCCGGGCGCGCAAGAACCGAAAGGACATCACGATCCGCCTGCAGCAATTCTTCGACCATTATCTGAAAGACGAGCCTATGCCCGACTGGATGAAACGCGGCATAAGAGCTGAACGCAAGGGTCAGGATATGGCGACAGGATTCAGCGAGGAGTAAACCTTCCATCCCCGACAACCATTCTACAAATCCACTTAGAAAGAGATGCAAATCGATTCAAAGACAATTATCGACACAATAAAGAGAATGGCGGCGGCTTTCACCGCCGCCATTCTCTTATTCACCTGTAGCCTCGCTGCTCAGGAGAATCCCAAGCGGGAATTTCGCGGAGCATGGCTCCATATCATCGGCCAGTCGCAATGGCAAAACAAGACCACAGAGCAGGCTAAGGCTTATATCCGCGACCAGATGGATAAACTTCAGGCCGCAGGTTGCAACGCGGTCATATTTCAGGTGAGACCCACAGCCGACGCTATGTATAAGAGCGACCTCGAACCCTGGACGGCATGGCTCACAGGCAAGCGCGGCAAAGCTCCCTCGCCAATGTGGGATCCGATGGAATATGCCATTGAGGAAGCACATTCCCGAGGAATGGAATTTCATGCCTGGTTGAATCCTTATCGTGTCACCTCCAACTCCAAGGAGGTGCTTCCCTCAACACACGCCGCCAACAAAGAGCCTCACCGTTTTGTGAAATTCAACGGTCAGACTTTCTTTGATCCGGCCTATCCGGAAAACAGACAATTTATCTGCGACGTTGTGGCCGACATCACAAAGCGATATGATGTTGACGGCATACATATCGACGACTACTTCTATCCCTATCCCGCCGACGGCAAACGTTTCAACGCCGACGATGCCTCCTACGCCAAGTTTGGCAAGGGTGCCAACCGCAACGACTGGCGCCGGCATAACGTAGACTTGCTGATAGAGCAACTTCACGGCACGATAAAAGGAATCAAACCGTGGGTGAGATTCGGTGTCTCTCCCTTCGGAATATGGCGCAACAAAGGAAGCGACCCACGCGGCAGCGACAGCAACGGCCTGCAGAACTATGACGACCTCTATGCCGACGTGCTTCTCTGGGCTAAAAAAGGTTGGATCGACTATCTGGCTCCTCAGCTTTATTGGACACTAGATCTCAAGGTGGCTCCAAGCCGGGGACTTGCCAAATGGTGGAATGACAATGCCAACGGTGTGGATATCTACATCGGTCAGGATGTGAAACGCACCATGGACAACGCCGACCCCAAAGCCGGACGCAAGAACGAGCTGGCTACGAAAGTGGAACTTTCGCGCAAGCTCCCCAACGTCAAGGGGAATGTGTGGTGGCATGGCTATTGGGTGACCGGCAATTACGGCGGAGTGGCCGACGAACTTGCCTCCGTGCATCAGAGCACAATCGCCCTGCCGCCCCAATATGGCGACCCCGGTCTCAGCCCTGAACCCGTGGAGGGACTTTACGTACGCCATGAGGGAGGAAAAACCTTTCTGCAATGGGACAAGGCTTCCCACGGGAGACACCAGAAGGAGACGGACGCAGTGAGATATGTGGTGTATGAGTTCTTTCCAGGAGAAGATCCGCGTGAGATAGACGATCCTCAGACCATCATCGCGCTTACACCCGTCAATAAGGTGCTCGTGGCTGACACTGACGACAAGAACGAGCTGAACGGCATGACTTTCGCAGTCACCGCTCTCGACCGTATGAACAGAGAATCAAAACCAAAAATCATTCGGTTATGAACGAACGAGACCTGAAGGAATTGCTTGACCGCGAGGTGGCTGTCATCAACACTCCCGACTTCATCGATGATGATCCTGTGCAATTTCCCCGCCGGTTTACTGACCTGCGTGACATAGAGATCACTGCTCTTCTTTCTGCTATTATTGCCTGGGGAAGGCGCACGATGATATGCCGGGATGCGGAGAGGATGCTTGCACTAATGGATTATCAGCCCTACCGCTACACCATGGATCGGGGATATGAAGACCTCGATCCGAAGATGAATATTCATCGCACAATGTTTGCCTCCGACCTACAATACTTTCTGAAAGGAATGCGGCGGATATTTTCGGAATTCGGTTCGCTGGATGCCTTCTCCGCCGGTGTCAAGGCCGGCGAGAATGAGGCTCCCTCCTGGAAACTCGTCGAGGAACTTCAGAAAATAATGTGTGACGAGAACAACGGGCTCACCTGTTCGCAGTGTCTCCCCACGAATCTGCGCACCACAGCTCTCAAAAGAATCAATATGGCTCTGCGATGGCTTGTGAGAGATGACGGCATCGTGGACATGGGTGTGTGGAAGAGTATACCCAAGAGTAAGCTCTTCGTGCCTCTCGATGTGCATGTAGGAAACACGGCACGTGACCTCGGACTGCTGACCCGCAAGGCCAACGACCGCAAAAGCGTGGAGGAGATAATGGAGACACTCCGAAGGTTCAGACCTGATGATCCCTGTATCTATGACTTTGCGCTTTTCGGAATAGGAGTGAATGATAGAACTCCGTAGTCAAGCCACATCTATTTTTTTTAAGACGACGGAGTAGATATGTCTTTGGGTATGTAAAGGAGGAGTTCGGGCAGGGATGTGATGATATAGGCGGGAGCATCAGGGGCCGCGGTATTGAAATCCTGCGGATGAACCATCGGCCGCAGGTGACGCAGACAGAATGTGGTCCAGCCGAGAAGATTCGGTTGACGGAAATC
Organism: Bacteroidales bacterium; assembly: GCA_014800515.1. Classification (GTDB taxonomy): domain Bacteria; phylum Bacteroidota; class Bacteroidia; order Bacteroidales; family Muribaculaceae; genus Lepagella. The sequence goes on along the minus strand of JAAVFY010000020.1, from coordinate 31,683 downwards.
CTTGGAGGTATTGTCGCCTACATAAATCATATTCTCTCCCGGATGCCGCTCCATTGCCTTACGAAACATTACGTCGGAGGTTTTGTCGCCTCCGGCCTCCTCGGAGATAAGAATATTCTCAGGAGCAAAATATTGGTAGAGACCGAGAGCCTTCAGTTTATTTCGCTGCGTCAGTTTTCGGCCGTCAGTGATGAGGCCGAGTATTATGCCTCGACGGCGCAGGCCGTCAAGAGCACGTCGGGAAGCCTCAGGCAGCGGGAGCGACTCAGGACAGTGATTACGATATATCTCCACGAGCCTCCGCACATCTACCGATTTTTTCTCAGGATATAATCGGCGGAGTTCCGCCTCCACCCTGTCGAAGGGATTCTCCCGACGGCGAAGAGCATCCGACATGAGCCAAGGCAGATAAGAGAAATCCCGGCCATATTCGTAGGAAAGATGAGCGGCTACCTCCGAATAAGCAGAAAGGCAGAAAGCACTCTCATCAAAAAGAGTGTCATCAAGATCAAAGTAGATGATCATATAAAAAAGAGTTTTCAAATTAAATTAATGGAGGAACCCGACCGGCGGATTCCTCCATTTGACTATAAATATATCATTGATATATTACGGCAGATTGCATCAGGCTTTCGCACGCTTGGAATCCCACATAAAGTAGCAGATGAGGAGTGCGTAGGCCGCGCAGCCGAGAATCTGAGTGAGCTCGTAAGAACCGGGAGTGGTGTATTCAAAGCCGGCAAAGCGAGTGATTGCGGCGAAAACACCAAACAGCGCACCACCGGCGATAAGACCTGAAGCGAGCAGTGTGCCACGATCGCGGCGGGCATCGTTGATCTTCTGATCTTTTGAAGAGTTGCTGACGAAATAAGCCACGGCGCCACCCACAAGCATAGGAGTATTGAGCGAGAGGGGAATAAACATACCGAGGCAGAAAGCAAGGGCCGGCACACCGAGCCAGTTGAGGATAAGTGCGAGAATAGCTCCCACCATATAGAGAATCCAGGGAGTGTCGCCACCCATCATGAGAGGCTCGATCACCTTAGCCATGGCGTTGGCCTGCGGAGCCACGAGAGCGTTGTCGCCGGAGAAACCGTAGACCTGATTAAGCACCATGATTACGCCGCCGACAGTGGCTGCGCTGACGAGTGTGCCGAGGAATTTCCAGCTCTCCTGCTTCTTGGGGGTTGATCCGAGCCAATAGCCGATCTTGAGGTCGGTCACAAAACCGCCGGCCATAGAGAGAGCCGTACAAACCACGCCTCCGATCACCATGGAAGCCACGATGCCGGATGTGCCGCTGAGGCCGATACCCACAAAAATGGCGGAAGCGATGATGAGGGTCATGAGAGTCATACCCGACACAGGGTTACTTCCGACAATAGCGATGGCGTTGGCAGCAACAGTGGTGAAGAGGAAAGCGATCACAGTCACCACAAGCCATGCCACAGCTGCCTGCCAGAGAGTGTTGATGACACCGAACCAGAAGAAAAGGAAGACCGCGATAAGAGCGATAGCCGAGAAGAAGACGATGTGCTTCATGGAGATGTCGGTCTGCCAGCGCACTTCCTTGGCGGTAGAGACATTGCCCTTCAGCTCGCGGCCGGCGAGGCCGACAGCCTGGCAGATGATAGGCCATGACTTCACGATGCCGATCACACCGGCCATGGCGATACCGCCGATACCGATAAGGCGGGCGTAGTCCTTGAAGATAGTGTCAGGAGCCATAGCCATGAAATCCTCAGAACCATACGTGCCCATAAGGGGAATCACGATCCACCATACGAAGATTGAACCGGCAAAAATCACGAAGGCATATTTCAGACCCACGATATATCCGAGGCCGAGAAGAGCGGCGCCCGTATTGCAGGAGAGAACGAGCTTGGTCTTCGCCGCAAGGGTCTGCCCCCAGGCGGAGGCAGTGGAGGTCACTGTCTCAGCCCACCAGCCGAATGTGGCAACCAGATAGTCGTAGACACCACCGATAAGAGAAGCCATGATGAGAGTCTTGGCCTGTCCGCCCGTAGCGGATTTGTCGCCCTGGCCCGATATGAGCACCTGAGTGGTGGCCGTGGCCTCGGGGAAGGGATACTTTCCGTGCATATCCTTCACGAAATACTTGCGGAAGGGGATGAAGAAAAGGATGCCGAGAATACCGCCGAGCAGCGAAGAGAGGAAAATCTGATAGAACTGCACGGTGATATCCGGATACTTGGCCTGCAGGATGAAGAGTGCCGGCAGAGTGAAGATTGCGCCTGCCACAATCACACCCGAGCAGGCTCCGATACTCTGGATGATGATGTTCTGCCCAAGGGCGTTTTTCTTGCCCAGACCGTTGGAGAGACCGACGGCAATAATGGCAATAGGGATGGCCGCCTCAAACACCTGACCTACTTTCAGGCCAAGATAAGCAGCCGCTGCAGAGAAGATGATGGCCATCACCAGACCGGTGATGACAGAGTAGGGAGTCACTTCTCGCTGGTCGTGGGCCGGCGACATGACGGGGCGATATTCCTCGTCGGCCGCCAGCTCCCGAAATGCGTTTTCGGGCAGACCGGTGTCAGTGAGCACCTCCTCGGGGTCTTGCTGATTCTGTTTCATTAAGATTTGTGTTTTTTATGATGTTAGTTGTTTACGTTATGTTTCATTCGGGAGATGTGGCTTTCCGTGTGGCGAATTTAATAATTTTTTACGAATCTTGCCTCCTCTCTCCATTCATTTTAACATAAAAGATGTATGGACTCAATATTGAAACGAAAAAGACACCCTTGCACAACTTGTTTTACCCTTCTTCTGACCGTCTTCACCGCAAGTTGAATTTTTGCGGACCCGCCTCCGATAAAATGTTTAACCGGGTCTAAACCTTTCGAGGTTTAGACGTGTCATAATCACAGACCTCCGCATTATCATTTTTATGACATGGGGTCTAAAATAAACATCTTCTTCCACTTATCCGCTATTCTCCCCCCCATATATAGAGATGAACGCAATCAGACTGACCCTCGCCACAGGACTGCTCGCGGTGACTTCCGCGGCCTTTGCAAACGGCAATATAACCGGTAAGGTAATCAATAAGGACACAGGCGAAGCGATGGACTTCGTGACAGTCCAGCTTCTTGATTCCAAAGGAAAGGCTCTTTCCATCGGAGCCACTACTGACACGGATGGTCTTTTCACAATCCCCTCGGTGAAAGACGGAAGCTATACTATACGCATATCCAATCTCGGAAGCATAGATCAGGAACGCCCGCTGACCATCAAAGGCAATGATGTGAATATCGGAGTCATTAAACTTGCCGATGACACCAAGATGCTTCAGGAGGTAGTGGTGGAAGGAATACGCTCGCAAATGAAATTCGAGCTTGACAAGAAAGTATTCAGCGTAGATGCGAGCATCGCCTCAGCCGGACAGAGTGCGAGCGAACTTCTTGAGAACATACCCTCGGTGGAAGTGGATCAGGACGGAGAGGTGTCGCTGAGAGGCAATTCCTCAGTCACGGTCTGGATCAACGGAAAGGAATCCGGTCTCTCCGCCGACAACCGTGCGCAGATACTTGAACAGATACCGGCCGAAACTATCGAGAAAATTGAGGTAATCACCAACCCCTCGGCTAAATATAGTCCCGAGGGCACTGCCGGCATCATCAATATTGTGCTTAAGAAAGACCGCCGCGGAGGCTACTTCGGAAGTGCGGAACTCAGTGCCAACTCCCGTGGAGGTGCTAACGCCTCATTCAATATAAACTACAATTCCGCCAAATGGGAAAGCTATGCAAGCGTCGGAGTGCGTATGCGCCACAATACGGGCGGAAGCAAAGAGACACGTCTCTATGACGACGGTTATTTCCTCAACTCTACGGGCAGAAGTCCGCGCCACGGCAACAACATATTTGTGAGACTCGGCACCACCTATCATCTCACGGATGCAGATGCCTTCTCGCTCAACGGATTCGGAATGTTCGGCCACCGCTGGGGAAAATCCACGACCCTCTATACCTCCGACCTGCCCGGACAATGGATCTCCAACCTCAGCGACAGTCATAACCGGGGCGACAACCGCGGAGCACACGGAGAATTGGGCTATAACCATAAATTCAGCGAGAATCATTCGCTCGATATCACCGGCACGTTCGACTATTGGGGCGGCCCTTCTTGGAATTCCTATCGTCAGGACTATACGTATCCCGACGGTATAGACCCGCTGGAGGATGACACCTATCAGGAGCAGGAACAAAAAATCAACGTGAGAACATGGGGTGCGAAGGTGGACTACACCAACACTTTCTCCGACTGGATGAAACTGGAGGCCGGCTTCAAAGGCGACTACAGCAACGAGGACACTCCGGTCAGCACTCAGCAGGGAGCCTCGCCGGCGGATATGACCCTTAACCCCGCCCTCTGGAACCGCTTCATATATCGCAACAACGTGTCGGCTCTCTACTTCACACTGGGCGGAAGAGTAAAGAATTTCAGCTATTCTGCCGGTCTTCGCGGCGAGGCATGGCAGGTCAGCACCAAATCTCTCGACTACGCTGAACGCGACAATAAGGAACTGACTCCCTGGTATAAGAAAAATTCATTCGCACTCTTTCCGTCGGTGTTCCTCTCCTATTCCCTGCCAATGGACAATGAGGTGCAGATAAACTATACACGTCGCATACGCCGCCCCTGGGGAGGACAGCTCAACAGCTTTGTAGACATCTCCGATCCCACAAACTACTCTTATGGTAATCCTGAACTGGAACCCCAATATTCCAATTCATTCGAGCTTAATTATCTGAAAAGCTGGACCTACCATATGTTAAGCCTCTCGGCTTATATGCGCACTGCCGACAACTGTATGAACCGCCTCAACTATCGTGAAGGCGACATGATCTACACCACATGGGGAAATGCGGCAAGCACCACTGACCTCGGAGTGGAGATTGTAGGTAAAAATTCATTTTTCAAGGGTGTGCTCGATCTGACCACCACCGTGAATCTCTACAACAATCATATCTCCGACTGGACAAAGACCCTCCCCACACTCTATGGAGGCACAGTGACTCTCTCCGGCGAAGGAAAGAACAGTTTCGCATGGGACGCACGTATCATGGCCAATGTGAAGCTGCCATGGTCGTTGTCATTGCAGGCCACAGGGCGATATGCCTCCAGTCAGCTCACGGCGCAAGGCACGCGTCAGGGCGGATGGACGGTCGAGGCCGGTGTGAGAAGAGTATTCGGCAACTGGTCGGTGTCGCTCAACTGCCGCGACATTTTCGACTCCCGCAAATGGAAGAGCACCGTCAACGGCGACGGATATTATCAGGAGAGCGAACGCTGGAGAGGCGGAAGGACACTCCGACTGACCGTGAAATACAGCTTCGGCAACATGAAGGGCAAACCTTCTGATCGCCGTAACAATGCCGAGCCGACAGAACAGTCAGACTACGGCGAGATGGAATGATTTCTCCCATCTACACAATCTGATAAAACACACTGCCCAATGCTTGATACATTGAGCAGTGTGTTTTTATATTCTTAACAATATGATTATCAGGCAGAGAGATTGAAATAGTAGGTGCCGGTGGATAGAGGCGCATAGAAATCGTAGGTCACTCCACGGAGATAATAACTCGTATTATAGGCCGGCATATCTACCCCTCTGTTCCACATATCTGTCCATGGATTCCACGCATTGACCACCGTCACCTGATACTGCACACCGTTCCATTCATAAGAGACGTAGAGCGGAAGCACGCGCCAGACACCCTGTGCGTCGTAGCCGCAGGCCATAACCGTGGCGTATCCCTGATTCTGCCAGCCGGGCTGATTGCCCAGACCGACACTTATACTGATTCCTCCGGGAGAGGGGGAATGCCACGGAGAGCCCCATGCAGGAGGGGCCGGAGGGGCAGGCTGCATCATTCCCGGACCGGATCCTGGTCCTGACGGAGCCGGATTAAAACTACCTCCCGCACCTGGAGCCGGGAGAGAATTCTGTGCTGAAATCGGGGAAATCCCCGCCATGGCCGCCAGAACGACAGCCGTCTTCAATATGTGTGATGCTTTCATAACCTTTACATTCATAATTAAAAACTCCCTGCCAACGGAGAGCAGGATATATTCAACGCAGTGTCGGATGCACCGGATATTTCCTAATGTTTCTGTTAATAAAACAATCCAAGGGGCAGGATGTTGGTCGGAGAGCATGTTGAAATTTGCCGACTCGCTTTTTTTTGTTACTTTTGCAGTGGATAACAAGTGCGAGTGGTGGTCTTTCACAACGAATGGCTACCACCCGATACATATATAGAAACCAAAAAATGGCAAAACAGGAAGATGTCTTTAAGACAATAGTGGCCCATGCTAAGGAATATGGGTTTGTGTTTCAGTCCAGCGAGATCTACGACGGTCTTTCCGCCGTGTATGATTACGGACAGAACGGTGTAGAGCTCAAGAACAATATCAAGCGCTACTGGTGGGAGGCTATGACAATGCTTCATGACAACATTGTCGGCATCGACTCCGCTATCTTCATGCACCCCACAATCTGGAAGGCATCCGGCCATGTGGATGCCTTCAACGATCCTTTGATCGACAATAAGGACTCCAAGAAGCGTTATCGTGCGGATGTGCTTATTGAAGATGCGATAGCCAAGATTGACGAGAAAATAGACAAGGAGGTGGCCAAGGCTGCCAAGCGTTTCGGCGACAGCTTCGACGAGGCTATGTTCCGCCAGACAAATCCGCGCGTGCTGGAGAATATCCGCAAACGCGATGAACTCCACAACCGCTTTGCCGAGGCTATGAATGCCAATGACCTTGCCGAGATCAAGCAGATTATCCTCGACTATGAAATTGTAGACCCCGTCAGCGGCACCAAAAACTGGACGGATGTGAGACAGTTCAACCTGATGTTCAAGACAGAGATGGGCTCTACGGCCGACGGCGCAATGGACGTGTATCTCCGTCCTGAGACTGCGCAGGGCATCTTCGTGAACTATCTCAACGTGCAGAAGACGGGACGCATGCGTCTGCCCTTCGGAATAGCGCAGATAGGCAAAGCCTTCCGTAATGAGATTGTGGCCCGCCAGTTCATCTTCCGCATGAGGGAGTTCGAGCAGATGGAGATGCAATTCTTCGTGCGTCCGGGCGAGGAACTCAAATGGTTTGAGTTCTGGCGTCAGACGCGCCTCAACTGGCATCAGGCTCTCGGGCTGGGTAATGAGAAATATAGATTCCACGATCATGAGAAACTCGCCCACTACGCCAATGCCGCCACTGACATAGAGTTTCAGATGCCTTTCGGATTCAAGGAGGTGGAGGGTATTCATTCCCGCACAAATTTCGACCTCTCCCAGCATGAGAAATTCTCGGGAAAGAAAATACAGTATTTCGACCCCGAACTCAACGAGAGCTACGTGCCCTACGTCATTGAGACCTCTATCGGTGTGGACCGTATGTTCCTCTCTGTGTTCTGCAGCTGCTATGAGGATCAGGACCTCGGAGGGGGCGACCGCCGCGTGGTGATGCACTTCCCGCCGGCTCTGGCTCCCGTGAAGTGTGCGGTGCTTCCTCTCGTGAAGAAGGACGACCTGCCGGAGAAGGCTCGTGAGATTCAACATCGACTTCGTTTCGACTTCACCTGTCAGGTGGATGAGAAGGACTCTATCGGCAAACGCTACCGCCGTCAGGACGCTATAGGAACTCCTTTCTGTATCACCGTCGACCATCAGACGCTCGAGGATAATACCGTCACTCTGCGCCATCGTGACTCAATGGAGCAGGAGCGTGTGAATGTAGATGATCTTGAGAAGATACTCTCGGAGAAGGTGAGCCTCAACGCACTGCTCCGCAAACTTCTCTGATACGGCCACTACCCTACTTATTATCTTTATGATCAAGACTATCAAACACATCTTGGGCGTGCTCGTGGCCATAATGGCCATGAGCGGCCTCACTTCCTGCAACTATAATTCATTGGTAGAAAAACAGCAGGATGTGGACCAGGCATGGGCACAGGTGGAGAATCAGTATCAGCGTCGTGCCGATCTGATTCCGAATCTTGTCAACACTGTCAAGGGCTATGCATCTCATGAGAGCCAGACTCTCGAAAGAGTGACCGAGGCGCGCGCCAAGGCCACCTCAATCACCATTGACGCCGAGAATCTCGACGAGGAGACTCTCGCAAAGTATCAGGCGGCGCAAAATGAACTATCATCCGCACTGAAGTCACTTCTGGCCGTTCAGGAAGCTTATCCCGACCTGAAGGCTAATGAGAACTTCATGAATCTGCAAAGCCAGCTCGAGGGAACCGAAAACCGTATCTCTACCGAGAGAATGAGATATACAGAGGCTGTCAGAGACTATAATACGGCCATAAAGAAATTCCCTACCACCATCTATGCCGGTTGGTTCGGATTCTCTCCGAAGCCTCAATTCAAGGCTGAGGCCGGAGCAGAGAAAGCCCCGGAAGTAAATTTCTGATTTTTTTGAAAATTATGAAGATCAGCAACTTGACTTCCTCTTGCAGATTTATGCGGATTCTGCCTGTCGGAATAGCTATTGCCCTGACAGGATTGGCCTCCACCTCCTGCAACAGCGACCTTCCGGACGATGACACCGCGGAATGGAACACTCGTAATGTGGCTTTTCTGGAAGAGCAGGAAGCTCTGACTGAAAACGGAGAACGGGCATACACCAAAATATCTCCGGATTGGGCTCCCTCGGCATTTGTACTTATGCGCTGGCATAACGACCGGAGTTTGACAGCCTCCAATCTGCAGCCGCTCGACAACTCCACATGTTATGTGAAATACGAACTGGAGGATATAGAGGGCACCGTTCTTCAAAACTCCTACGATATGCAAACATACGGCGACAGCATCTACCGCTGCCGGCCGTCGGACAACATCGTGGGCTTCTGGGTTGCGCTCCGCAATATGCATGTCGGCGACTCTGTGACGGTCATAATCCCCGCTGCCGCCGGCTATGGGGCTTCCTCCTCCGGAAAAGTGCGTGCTTATTCCACTCTCGTGTATCATCTGATGCTCAAAGGGGTGCCGGCATTCGAGACTCCGAAATAAGTCTCGCATCTCAAATAAGCAAGTAGCTACTTAGCTACTTAAAGCCAATACTCTCATAATACTATATCTATAAATGAAGAAAAATCGTTCTTTACTACTTTCATTTCTTGGAGCCGGCGTTGTGGCCGCGGGTGCGACTACGCTGCATATCACCGATTACCGGCAGGCTCCGGAAGTGGCGATACCTCTTCCCCCGGTGTCTGACTCGCTGACGGTCAGCACCAATAAGTTTGACAATGCAAAGCTTCTCGCCGCAAAGGCTTTTATACGCGACTATGAGGACCAGAACTGGACTCAACTCCGCACTGACACTTCAGGAGTGGTGACCGGCAAAGCTGCCTCCGGAGAAGCCCTGCTCAACACCTATACGACGCGACTGAACGCAGCCCGATACACAAAGGGGAAACTGCGCATCAAGGCTACCGCCATGGCCGAAGTGAGAGTCAATGGCGAGACAGTCATCAATAAGACGACTGCCGATTCCACCGCCACTGCCGCCGAAGGCGATCTGGAAATGCGTCCGGCCACTGAATATATTGTGCAGGTCAATATGCTGGCCTTGCCTGACGATAAGAGCAAACCTGAGTTCTCTCTTGAATTTGAGCCTGCGGAGGGCTTTGAGCAGATAGAGATTTCCAATGCCGGAAGGATGAAGCGTAAGTTTGAGATTGAGGATATATCCCTCGGACAGCGGGTGACAGCTACCGAATTCTCAAGCGACGGCAAATATCTTCTTCTCTATTTCAAGGAGATGTTTGACGCCAATAATACGCGTTTTTGGACAGAGGTACGCGAGACAGAGAGCAATAAGACCATACATTCATCATTCGGCAACAATCTGCAATGGATGCCCAAGGGTCATCGTGTATATTCCTGCGAAAAGAATGATGGCGACTACAACGTATATGTCACTGACATATACACGCTGAAGACGGAACTCTTTGCATCGCGGGTGCCGGTGACTGATTTCATCGTGGCTCCTGACGAGAGTTATCTTATTTATATGACTCCGGTGGAGGGTCAAAAAGAGGAAGGGGTGATGAGAAGGGTGAAAAATCCCGATGACCGTATGCCCGGCAATCGTGACCATGTCTATCTGACAAAGTATGATATCAAGAGCCGCACTTCCACCCCGCTGACATACGGCGGACTCTCAACCAATATGTGCGACATCAGCCGCGACAGCAAGAAGTTGCTCTATGTCACTACCCGCGAGACTCCGAGCGAGTATCCTTTCTATTCCACGGACGTGATTCAGCTGGATGTGGCGACGCTCAAGACCGACACTCTCATCCGCGGAGAGCATGCCTTCAACAACGCCATATATTCTCCGGATGCGAAACAGCTGTTTGTAATCGGCGGTCCAGGTTCGCTTGACAGCATCGGAATGAACTGCGGTCCGCATCCCATTCCCAATGACTTCGACGGACAGGGCTTCATTTTCAATATAGCCGACCGTAAGGCTAAAGCCATGACACGCGATTTCAATCCGGCGATAGTGGGTGAACCTATATGGAACGCCGGCGACGGAAAGATTTATTTCCGTGCCGAGGATAAGTTCTATGTGCCTGTGTTCTGTCTCGACCCTGCTTCGGGAAAGATCTCGAAGGTTGACACCGGTCTTGACAATGTGGGCACTTTCGCCCTGCCGCAGAATTCAGGTCACTGGCTGTCGGCTGTCGGCAGTTCTTACGATTATGCGGGACGCACCGAACTCGTGGATCTTAAGACCGGAAAGAACAGGATGATAGCCGATCCGCTCACGGCCCGGCTTGGAAATGTGGAGTTTGGCAAGACATCTACATGGACTTTCACAGCATCCGACGGCACGGAGATTGACGGAATGATGTGTCTGCCTCCGGGTTTCGACCCTTCGCGTAAGTATCCTCTCATTGTATATTACTACGGTGGCACCAGTCCTTCGGACGCTTCGATGCACCATCCCTATACGCCCCAGCTGTTTGCTTCGCGAGATTATGTGGTCTATGTAGTCAATCCGAGCGGCACGACAGGCTATGGCCAGGAGTTTTCCGCACGCCACGTCAATGCCTGGGGAAAACGCACGGCTGACGAAATCATCGAGGGCACCAAGGAGTTCTGTCGTCAGCATCCCTTCGTCGATGATAAGAAAATCGGATGTCTCGGAGCCAGCTACGGCGGATTCATGACCCAGCTTCTCCAGACTAAGACAGATATCTTCGCGGCAGCCGTCTCTCACGCCGGCATCTCTAATGTCACTTCCTATTGGGGTGAGGGATTCTGGGGGTATAGTTACAATGCTGTGGCAGCCGCCAAATCTTATCCCTGGACTGACCCCGAATTGTATACTCAACAGGGGTCTCTCTTCAATGCCGACAAAATCCATACTCCCTTGCTCCTCCTTCACGGCACAGTCGACACGAATGTGCCCATAGGCGAGAGTATTCAGCTTTTCAATGCTCTTAAGGTGTTGGGACGCACTGTGGAGTTTATCACTGTCGAGGATCAGGATCACGTCATCACTGATTATAACAAACGCAAACTCTGGCAGAACACTATCATGGCATGGTTTGCAAAATGGCTTCAGGACGATCCCCAGTGGTGGGACTCAATGTATGGCGATTGATATGAGACGGCACAATAGGATGAAGTTGCTTCCTTTCGCAATGGGTCTTCTCATGCTTATCCCGGCGTGCGGCAAGACTGAGCAAACGGAAGAGGTGACGGCTGAGATAGAGGCTGCCCAGATGGAGGGCAGAAATGCCGCTAAGCTTTTTCTGAGTCGCGACATAACCGATTCTCTTCAGCTGCAGAGAAGTCTGCTGGAAGCAAAGGCGAAGCATAGTAAATATATCATTGAGAAGAAGCAGGAATGTGCGGATGCTTTTGACTCGACGTTTGTGTCTACCCTGCGTAGCGTGCGTCCGGATCTTGCCAATGAGATAAGCCGCAGGGTGATGTGACTCCAGCATCATTCATGAGGTGAACAAGATAGAAGAGGAGAATTTCCATGTGGGAAATTCTCCTCTTCTATCTTTGTCTGCCGGTTTTACATCCGGCTTATTCAAACATTTTCATTTTCGGACGGCGATTAAGCGGCTACTTATCTATTTGCAATCATGAAGAGAGCTATCTGCACGGCGTTGAGGGCTGCGCCTTTGCGAATCTGATCGCTGACACACCAGAAGGTGATGGCATTCGGATTAGCAAGGTCTTTACGCAATCTGCCGATATAGACAGGATCTTCTCCACTCAGGAAGAGCGGCATAGGATAGTCTTTCTCTTCGGGATTATCTTTCAAGACTACACCCGGAGCCTCCTCAAAGGCTTTTCTTACTTCCTCAACGGAGAGCGGACGCTCTGTCTCGACCCAGATAACCTCGCTGTGGGCCCGCATCACGGGAACGCGCACACATGTGGCGGAAACGGCGATCTGATCGGAGTGCATGATCTTACGCGTCTCGTTGAACATCTTCATCTCCTCCTTGGTGTAGCCATTATCGGTAAAGACGTCGACCTGCGGAATAAGATTGGAGGCAAGCTGATAGAAGAATTTCTCTACCACAGGCTCTTCCTCTTTTGAGATAGCCTTATATTGCTCCATCAGCTCCTTCATGGCAGAAGCTCCGGCTCCTGACGCCGCCTGATAAGTGGCTACATGGACGCTGCGTATGGGCGCGAGCCGCTGAATCGGGGCGAGAGCCACAACCATCTGGATTGTGGTGCAATTCGGATTGGCAATGATGCCGCGGGGAGCATCAAACGCATCCATGCCATTCACCTCCGGCACTACGAGAGGCACATCGGCTTCCATACGGAAAGCTGATGAATTATCAATCATCACTGTGCCGTGGCGCGTGATGACTCCGGCGTATTCCTTGGAAGTCGATGCGCCTGCGGAAACAAAAGCGAAATCCACTCCGGAAAAATCGCTCTCGTGCGAGAGGAGTTCTATCTCTATCTCTTTCCCCTTGAAGCTGCATTTTTTTCCGGCACTCCGCTGCGAACCGAACAGGCGCAGAGAGGAGACAGGGAAATCAACATCGGCAAGCACCTTGAGAAGTTCCTGCCCTACGGCACCACTGGCACCAACTATCGCGACATTCATCACTGCATACCGCTTGTGACGGCTTCTTTATTGATTTTCTTAACCAAGCCCTGAAGCACCGCACCGGGACCGAGTTCCACAAATTCTGTAGCGCCATCGGCAGTCATGGCCATGACGTCCTGAGTCCAGCGGACAGGTGCTGTGAGCTGCTTTATAAGGTTGGCCTTAATCTCCTCGGGATCTGTGTGGGGCTTGCCATCCACATTCTGATAAACCGGGCATACGGGAGTATTGAACTTGGCTTCGGCTATAGCCTCGGCGAGTTCTTCCTGGGCAGGCATCATAAGGGGGGAATGGAACGCACCTCCGACTTTAAGTCTTAAGGCACGTTTCGCACCGGCGGCCTTGAGCTGCTCGCAAGCGGCGTCTACGGCCTCCACCTCTCCGGAGATCACAAGCTGTCCGGGACAATTATAGTTGGCAGGAGCAACTATTCCATCGATTCCTGCGCAAATCTCCTCCACCTTCTCATCAGGAAGGGCGAGAACGGCTGCCATTGTGGAAGGACGGGCCTCACAGGCTTTCTGCATGGCGTGAGCTCGCTTGGAGACGAGCTTAAGACCCTCTTCAAAGCTGAGGGCTCCGGCCGCTACGAGTGCTGAAAATTCTCCAAGAGAATGGCCGGCCACCATGTCCGGACGGAAGTCTTCTCCAAGGCTCTTGGCGAGAATCACACTGTGGAGGAAGATGGCAGGCTGCGTGACCTTGGTCTGCTTGAGATCATCCTCTGTGCCGGCGAACATGAGGTCGGTGATTCTGAATCCGAGGATATCATTGGCTTTCTCGAAGAGGGCGCGTGCTTCTTCGTTGTTGTCGTAGAGGTCTTTGCCCATTCCTACGAACTGCGCTCCCTGACCGGGGAAAACGTAAGCTTTCATACTCTTTTTGTCTTTAAAAAAATACACCTGTGAAAACAAGGAAAACCTTGCCATACGGGTAATTATAAATTCAATAAGACCACAAAATTAGTAATTATTTCATTCGCAGGGGAAATATGAATGTTTTTTTTAGTAGATTTGCAGCATGACAACGAGAGAAGAGATTGTGGCACGGGCACTTGAGCATCTGACTTTCACACCCAATGAGGAGCAGGAACTGGCTTTGAATATGCTGGCAGATTTCGTAGTCAACAAGGGGTGGCGTGACGTATTTGTGCTTAACGGATATGCCGGTACGGGCAAAACCTCCGTGATGGGTGCGCTCACCGGCGCACTGGCTGATTGCGGCATCAAGACCGTCATATTGGCTCCTACGGGCAGGGCGGCCAAGGTGGCCTCCGGATTCGCACGCCATCCGGCCTTCACTATCCATAAGCGTATCTATCGTGGGAATAGTTCTGATCCTGCAAATACAAAGTTTTTCTTAGCTCCGAATAATGACCGCGACACAATCTTCATTGTAGACGAGGCCTCGCTTATAGGCGATTCTCCTGTGGCTTCGCAGAGTCTGCTGGTACAGTTGGCGCAGCACGTCTATAGCGCGCCGGGATGTGCCATGATTCTGGTGGGGGATGTGGCCCAGCTCCCCCCTGTAGGTCAGGATCGTTCGCCGGCCATGAATCAGGAACGGCTCATATCCGTCGGTCTGAATCCGCTGGGTTATTCTCTCGATATTCCGGTGCGTCAGGCTTCGGGGAGTGGCATTCTATATAATGCTACCATGGCACGCAGTTTCTTGTCCGGCAAATATGATCCTTCCGAGTTTGCTCTCTATACTCAAGGCTTCCCCGATGTGGAGGCAATATCAAGCCGTGATCTTGAAGATTATATCTCATCATCGTGGGAGACTGCCGGCCGGGATGAGACTCTTATCATCACGCGGAGCAACCGCCGGGCTAACGATTTCAATAAGGCTATACGAAATCTGATGATGGACACCGAAGTGCCGCTCCAACGGGGCGATCGCCTCGTGATAGCCCGGAATGATTATTATTGGAGTAAGGAAAACGGTCTTAAGGGATTTCTTGCCAACGGCGAGGCTGCTGAAGTGGTCTGGGTTGGAAGAATGGAGAAAGCTTACGGCAGATATTTCACCGATGTGGAGTTGCAGCTTGCCGGCGGACAGACCATAAACGCAAAACTCATGTTGCGGAGTCTTGTGGCGGAAGGCCCGCAAATTCCGCGTGAGGAGTTGGAACGCCTGTATCAGCGTGTGCTTGCCGAAAAGGAGGGAGCCGCCATAAGCGAGAAGATAAAATTCGCAATGGAGGATCCATATTATAATGCACTGCAGGCCAAATACGCATATTGCGTCACGTGTCATAAGGCTCAGGGCGGACAGTGGAAACATATATATATCGATATGGCGGGGATCAATACGACTGCTATCGAGACTTCTTTCTACAGGTGGCTCTACACTGCTCTGACACGCGCCACAGAAAAAGTCTTTCTTATCAATCCGCCGTTTGAGGTGAAATAAGCCCCCGTTCGATCTGAAAATTTTGGAATGGAGTATGATATACGGATTGGGAATCAAATATATAGTCGGTCAAATTAAACGCATATTATGCGAGATACACGCTACCTATCTTGACTTTTATTATAAGTAGCTAAGAAAAATTAAACGATATAATAACTCAGTAGCTTTGAAAGTATCTTAATATGATATATGCGGCTAATTTTGGCCATCTTGACCTTGTCGCTCAGTCGCTTAGCCCGCTAAGCTCCTTCGCTCCGCGGCCAACCTGTCTCAAAATTATCGCGCATCTATCATATTATTAATTTTTCTTAGCTACTTATGTTTTAATTTCATCATCTGCTTAACTACTTATTGTAATTATGCGCCATTGGAATTGAACCATAACGGTATGCGGGATGTTAATTATATGGTTGGCAATCCCGCTATCCGGTCAAGAAGCGACACACTTTTGCCGACTCGCAAAATATTACTAATTTTGCAGCTTGAAAGGCGTGTGTCCGTTTTGGCGAACACAGCCTTGTTTCACAGGTAAATATTACAAACAAAAATCAAGAAAACCGATTATTGTCATGGAATTAGACATCAGAATCGAGAAAATTAAAGGTCGTGAGATCCTCGACTCGCGCGGCAACCCCACAGTAGAAGTAGACGTAATCCTTGAAGACGGCACTATGGGCCGTGCAGCTGTGCCCTCCGGTGCTTCCACCGGTGAGAATGAGGCACTTGAGCTTCGTGACGGCGATAAGGCCCGTTACATGGGTAAGGGTGTGCTCAAGGCTGTGGAAAATGTCAATGGTCCTATCGCCGAAGTTGTGGTGGGCCGCAATGTATTCGATCAGATCGGTCTTGACGAGGCTATGCTCGCCCTTGACGGCACCCCCACCAAGAGCAATCTCGGCGCCAACGCTATTCTCGGCGTGTCGCTTGCAGCGGCTAAGGCAGCTGCCAATGCTCTGGGAATGCCCCTTTATAAATATATCGGCGGTTCGAATTCCTACGTACTCCCCGTGCCGATGATGAATATCATCAACGGAGGTGCCCACAGCGACGCTCCTATCTGTTTCCAGGAGTTTATGATCCGTCCGGTCGGCGCATGCTGCTTCCGTGAGGGTATCAGAATGGGCACAGAGGTGTTCCACAACCTCAAGAAGGTGCTTAAGGCTCGTGGCCTCTCCACTGCCGTAGGCGACGAAGGAGGTTTTGCTCCCGCTCTCGATGGCACTGAGGACGCTCTCAATGTGATCATGGAGGCTATCAAGCTTGCAGGCTATGAGCCGGGTAAGGATGTGACTATCGCTCTCGACTGTGCTTCTTCCGAATTCTATCAGAACGGTGTGTATGACTACACTCAGCTCAAGAACGGCGTGAAGAAAGAGGCCAACGGCAAGAAATACACCAGCGAGGAGCAGGCTAAGTATCTCGAAGAGCTCATCACAAAGTATCCTATCGACTCTATTGAGGACGGCATGGATGAGAACGACTGGGAGGGCTGGAAGGTGCTCACCGATCTTATCGGCGATCGCTGTCAGCTCGTAGGTGACGACCTGTTCGTTACAAATGTGAAGTATCTTGAGAAGGGTATCGCCGAGGGTTGCGGCAACGCTATTCTCGTTAAGGTTAACCAGATCGGTTCGCTCACTGAGACTCTCCGCGCCGTAGAGATGGCTCAGCGTAACGGATACAACGCTGTCATCTCCCATCGCTCCGGTGAGACTGAGGATGCCACTATCGCTGACATCGCCGTGGCCACCAACGCCGGTCAGATCAAGACAGGTTCTGCAAGCCGCTCCGACCGTATGGCCAAGTATAACCAGCTTCTCCGCATCGAGGAAGAGCTCGGCAACGAGGCCGTATACGGCTATAAGAAGATTGCCCGCGTGAAGTAATTCACGCTTTACATACAATGAAAATACCTGAGAGGGTGTGTCTTGATGACACACCCTCTCCTTCTTATATTGCTAACGTCAGAGCGGCATATTATTTGTGGGTTGGGGTTTAAGACTGTAACAATTCAGTATTTCCGCTGAATTGTTACCTTATAAGATTATGTTATTTTTTCTAAAAAAGTTGCATAAACTTGATTTAGTGTGTAACTTTGCGTCAGTAATCCGCTCGCAGAAGCCCGGATGTGGGCCGAGGGGTGGGGATTGCTGACATATTTTTTTGAAAGTGCGTTTACTCGACGCTCCTTCTTGACGACTTGAAACTTCGCAAACTTCAAATCACTGTCAGGATTGAGGCAACGGTAGATGGGCTTATGTGGATGTATATATCATGCAGTGGCGGATGTGAGAGCACCCGCTATGGATGTGTATATATATTATTCTGCGTGAGGCTTCTGCGTTGTCCGTTCAACAGTGATGGGCATTGCGAAGGCCTCAAGTCGTGGAACGGACATCAGTGTACAGGCTCTCACGCACTTTTTTTGAACTGACTTACTGCTGAAGAGGAGAGTCCGGAGGCGACAGTATGCGTATGCTAAAAAAACTATTATTATTGCTTATGGGGGTATTGATGTTACTCCCGGCAGTAGCTCAGGACATCTGCTTCACCTACGAATACGAAGGACAGACGTTAGCTTACTCTTTTGATTGGAGTACCGAGACAGTACATCTAAACCCACATCAAAATATTTCAGGTGATCTTAAGATTCCCTCAACAGTCATCTTTGAAGATAATGAGTTCCCCATCACTGCAATCGGAGATTATGCTTTCAATGGATGCAGCAATCTGACCTCGGTTGAAATCCCTAACTCAGTCACTTCAATCGGAGAATGGGCTTTCTATGGATGCAGCAGTCTGACCTCGGTTGAAATCCCTAACTCAGTCACTTCAATCGGAGATTCGGCTTTCTACTATTGCAGCAATCTGACCTCGGTTGAAATCCCTAACTCAGTCACTTCAATCGGAGATTCGGCTTTCAATGGATGCAGCAGCCTGACCTCGGTTGAAATCCCTAACTCAGTCACTTCAATCGGAGATTNGGCTTTCTATGNATGCNGCANTCTGACCTCGGTTGAAATCCCTAACTCAGTTACTTCAATCGGAGATTCGGCTTTCTCCTATTGCAGCAGCCTGACCTCGGTTGAAATCCCTAACTCAGTCACTTCAATCGGACACTATGTTTTCGAGCGCTGCAATGCCTTAAACGTAATTTTTATATTTAACCCTGATTTAAAGGTTGACAACAATACCTTTGGGGTGTCTGCAAAACTATTTTGTCCGGAAGGATTCGATGAATCGAACATTAACCGACAGGTAAGTTTTTTTGATCCGTCCACCAGCACCATCCTTTCTGACGGAACTCTGTTGACTGACAATGGACAGACACTCCGCTATGCACCGCTTTACTTCGGTCAGTCATATACTGTCCCGGAAGGTGTCATCACAATTAAATCGGGTGCTTTCTCCTGCTACGACGACTACGAAGGGCTTCGTAGCTTCCGACAAAAATCAATCACTATTCCTGCTTCAGTTGAGGTTGTAGAGAGGAATGTCTTTTCCGGAATAAAAATAGATCGCGTAAATTTCAATGATTGGGCTAAGTGGTATGAGAATGTAAAACTTGAAAGTATAAATTCGAACCCATATAATAACATAAACCCAAGAATTTTTGAAACGAATGAGTACATAGATGTCTTCACCGAAGTTTATGCCAATGGAGTCAAGATAACCTCTGCACCCGAGCTGAAAGAAGGAATGACCGAAATCAGAGACTTTGTAAACTGTGGTCTGGAGGGATACAAAGATGAAGTTATTCTTCCTTCTACGATTAGACGAATCGGGGCATACGCCTTCTCCAACAGCAAGGAACTTTACAATGTAGTAATGCCGGAGGGCCTGGAGGAGATTGGCGAATCTGCTTTTGAGGGGTGCGAACTTCTGGAGAACCCTGTTTTTCCGTCTACATTGAAAAGTATCGATGACTGTGCCTTTGCAGGTTGTAAGTCCATTACTGAAATAATACTTCCTGAAGGTTTGTCAAAACTTGGAGACCAGAAAGAATATGATTATGACTCTCCCTTTGAAGAGTGGGCTTCATCATATAGTATGAAGAAGGGTATATTCGAGGATTGTACTTCTCTTGAGAAGGCAGTGCTTGTAGCTGATATAGACGGACTGGGAGACAGGCTTTTTAATAATTGCACATCCCTACAGAAAGTTTACTTCCCGTTGCAATTGAGATGGATAGGAGCAAGGACATTCCTTAACTGTGTTTCGTTGGACGAAGTAACACTTCCCTCCACACTGGTGACAATCGCCAGAGAAGCTTTTAAATGTTATGATGGTAAAAATGGATCCCTAAGTACCCTTGTAATTCCAAATAATGTTAAGAATATTGGGCCTGATGCTTTCGAAAACCAGTCATTAACAAGATTGACCATAGGTGCGGGTGTAGAAATCATTCATGGATATACTTTTGCGGGGAATACCCTGAGGGTAATCGAGCTTCCCGAAGGTTTGAAGGAAATTTACCCATATGCTTTTGCCAACAATACCCATGCCGATGGAATTACCTCCGTTAAACTACCGTCAACGCTAACTTCCTTACAGTCTAATGCGTTTGAGAATACCCTTATCACGGAATTAATCATTCCGGATGGTATTACAAAACTTGCGGCCGGTTCCTGCGGTTATCCGACACTCCTGACCATCGGCAGCGGTGTCAAGACCATGGATGCAAATGCTTTTTCATTCTCTCACCTCCGTGTGCTGCGTGTGAAGGCGAATACTCCGCCGTCGCTTAGCGAGGCTTTCAATATCACTACTGAGCAGAACGACAAACTTACACTCATCGTCAATGAGGGCCGAAGGGATAAGTACACTACCAATGCGCGCTGGAAGCAGATTAATGAGATTATCGAGGAGGGAAGCTCCGACGTTGTGATCTATATGACGGGTGACTATGCTCTGAGCGAGGAGATCCGCACCACAACCGGCCTTATGCCGGCTTCCGTCACCAAGATGAAGGTAGTGGGGCCTCTATCTTCTCAGGATATGCGTGTCATCAGGGAGAATATGGTGTCATTGCAGAGTCTTGACCTCAGCGAGGTGACTAACATCACTTCGATACCCGAGAATCAGTTCAATGGGTCGCTGCTCACAGTGGTGAAACTCCCCGCAAAACTTGAATCTATCGGTGAATATGCGTTCGCAAACTGCGCGCTCCTGCAGATTGACGCTATCCCCGAGGGTGTGAGCGAGATCGGTTATGGTGCTTTCATGAATTCTCCCCGTGTGGAGGTCAGCGAGCTTCCTCAGTCGCTCAAGAGCATCGGTGGTTCCGCTTTCGAGAATTGTTCCGGTATCAGAAACATCACGGCTTACGAGAATCTTGAATACCTGGGAGGTGGGGCTTTTGCGGATTGTAAGCTTCTCGAGACCTGCGACCTCTCCCTGACATCCCTTTCGGAGATTGAGGGGAACACATTCTCCGGTTGCTCGTCGCTCGACGAGGTACTTCTTCCCGAGAGTGTGAAAGCCATCGGTGACGGTGCTTTCGCCGGTACCGCACTCCGTGATATGGACTTTGCAGCCGGCGTGGAATCTATTGGGTCATCTGCCTTCAGCGGTTGCCGCCGCCTCGTGACGGCCAACTTCCCCGAGAACGTCACCGTGGTGAGGGGCGATATACTCTCCTCATGCGGCCGTCTGATTGCTGTCTCCATGTCGGCTAACGTGGAGAGTGTGGAGAGCGGTCTATTCTCCGGCGACAGTGAGCTCGCCAACATTAGCTGCGCTGCCCTTGAGGCGCCCGATGCTATGTCGGGTGCGTTCGACGGTATCCGCGACCGTTATGTGTCGCTGACTGTGCCCACACTCAGCTTCCGCTCCTACCTCAATGCTCCGCAGTGGGGTAAGTTCCAGAGCATCAAGAATAAGATTCCCGTCACTATCGACCCGGGAGTTGAGGTGAGCAACGTCACCGAGGAGGCCTATCAGGAGATGCTCCGCGAGGATGCTCTCGAAGAGGCGGAAGAGCTCGCCGCTCAGGAGAGCGGGGCCGAACCCGAGCAGGTTGTGGCAAGACGCGTGGCGCGTCGCTCAGACGTTCGCCGAGCTGCCGCCGAGGGACGAAGCTTCGCCAAGCTCTTCAACGGCGCACAGATACAGACCGGCTCCGAGGGTAAGGGCACCCGCGTGTTCATCAATCCCAAGGAGGGTGTCACAGTCACCTCCGTGCTCTATGACGGCAAGGAGATGATTCAGAATCTTGAGGACAACTCCCTGCTGCTTCCCGCAGGAAGCAACGGCTCGCTCGTGATCCGCACGAACTCCATAGAGACCGCAGTCGGAGAGATCAACACCGGCATTGCGGAAGGACCCGTGGAGGTCTACGACCTTCAGGGCCTCAAGGTGGCGGACTCGCTTGACGGACTCGCCAAGGGTATGTACATCGTGCGTCAGGGCGGCTCAGTGAAGAAGATCGCCGTGAAATAATCCTGACCTCTCCCCCTACAAACCTTCATAAACGCCGGCGGCAGACTCACGATGAGTCTGCCGCCGCTTTTTATGTCTATATGGGGTCTTAGGGTGGACTAATTCATTTCTTATCGGAGAGGGATGCGTATATGATGTTTTTTTCATATTTTTGCACATATATAATCTTGTCAATATTTTTCGGCAAATGAAAGCTATAAAATCGATTATAACCCTTGTGGTCGGTG
The DNA here is from genome assembly GCA_014800515.1 of Bacteroidales bacterium. Classification (GTDB taxonomy): domain Bacteria; phylum Bacteroidota; class Bacteroidia; order Bacteroidales; family Muribaculaceae; genus Lepagella. The sequence continues at coordinate 9,442 of JAAVFY010000020.1, read as the reverse complement.
TGCTCTGTTTCGCAAACTCACCGGCTGAAGTGAGAGTGCATTGCGAGGCCGACAGGGAGAAGGCCTCGCAGATTCTTGAAGAAGTAATGGAGATGCCATCTTCGGGTGAGCGAATCATTGCCGCTGCCAGAGCCTTGAAGGGGGTTAGGACGGGCGAGAGTGCCCTCCACGACACTATCGGGTCGGCTGAGATCAATCTTCATGAACTTTCACCTCTTGACTTCGCAAGCACGGTGCTGGCCTTTGCCAAGGCTGCCTCCACAAGTCGGCAGCCGGGTTTTGATGATTTTGCTGACTCATTCGTAAATCTGAGCCGCCGCAGGGGTGAGGATGGCGGATTTGCCTCGCGCCTGTTCTATAGCGCGGACTGGACGGTGGATAATATCTATAGGGGTAATCTTACTGAACTCACTGACCGTCTGCCGGACAATGTGTTCCGCACACGCTCTTTTGATCATTACACCTCTCATCGCGACCTCTATCCGGCCTTGCGCGATTCTGACGAATATGAGAAAGTGAGAATGGTGGAGATGGGTTATCGCTCTCATAAGGTGCCCTATATGAAAAAACAGACTATCGGCAAAAAGGATGTTAAAGAGATTGTAACCACAGGAGACGTTATTATTTTGCTGAGCAAAGATAGTGACGGCGATATTCAAGACATAGGATTCATTGAGAAGACCCCTGACGGAAATATGTATCTCATACATTCCAATCCCTCCGGAGGCTTCGTGAAGGAAGAAAACGTCTCACTCGAACGCTTTTTCAAGCTCGCAGGACAGTATTTCGCCGGCTACAGATTGCTCCATCCTACTCTTTAATTGAGCTGAAACACGGGAAATCCAAGTGTATATCATCATTTTCAAGCGTCAAGGAAACAGACCCGAAAATGTGGGTAATATTCCGATAAAATAAATTTTTGACACAATACATTCTTTTGCCCCCGAAAAATTTGGATTAGCAGCTTGCAATTTGCTATCTTTGCAATATTAAATAACCACACCACTCCCTATGACATCCAACAGAAGAACAAGAATCCTGATGATTTACACCGGTGGGACTATCGGTATGATTGAGAATCCCGTGTCACACGCTCTTGAGCCTTTTCATTTTGACAATCTGCTGAAAAATGTGCCCAAGATCTCAATGCTGGATTTTGATGTGGACACTTTTCAATTCGAACATCCGATAGACTCCTCTTCCATGAATCCTTCTCATTGGACTGAGATTGTGAAAATCATTGAGAAGAATTATAACTCATACGATGGTTTCGTAGTGCTTCACGGCACTGACACCATGGCCTACACCGCTTCTGCCTTAAGCTTCATGCTGGAGAATCTTTCCAAACCGGTGATCATCACCGGCTCGCAGCTTCCGATCGGAGAAGTGCGTACAGACGGTGAGGAGAATCTTATCACCGCGCTCCAGGTGGCGGCCGCCAAGGACTCATGCGGGAAACAGATGGTGCAGGAGGTGGCGATTCTCTTCGAGAGCTATCTCTGGCGCGGCAATCGAAGCACCAAACATAGTGCCAACAACTTCAATGCCTTTACTTCCAACAATTATCCATGTCTGGCGAAGATCGGTCTGGGCATCAGCTTCAATGATTATGCGTTGCTCCGAATTCCCAAACAGAAGCATGAGGAGTTGATTGTGCATTATGGAATGGATAATGACGTGATCTATCTTGACCTTTTCCCCGGTATAAAAGAGGAGCATGTGCGTCATTTCCTCACTACACCCGGCCTTAAGGGAGTTGTGATGAAGACTTTCGGAGCCGGCAACGGCCCTACTGACGAATGGTTTCTCAAGCTCATCAAGGAGGCCGTGGACAACGGAATTGTGATTGTCAATATCACGCAGTGTTCCAATGGCAGCGTGCATCCCTTCCGCTACGTCACCGGATATGAACTCATGCAGGCCGGTGTGGTGCCGGGACATGACCTCACTCCCGAGGCCGCCATTACCAAAATGATGTATCTCTTCGGGCTGGGACTTTCCACTCAGGAGGTGCGCGAAAAGATGGAGGAATCGATCAGCGGCGAAATGACTTGCTGCTGAGAGGCTTTATGACTCCTTAGACTCACATTAATTAGAAAACATTTTCCACAAAGATGAACGAACTCGCCAAGACGTATTCTCCGAACGAAGTAGAGGATAAATGGTATGCATATTGGATGGAGCATGGGCTTTTCCACTCCGAACCTGACAACAGAGATCCTTATTGCATCGTCATTCCTCCGCCTAATGTGACGGGGGTGCTCCACATGGGCCACATGCTTAATAATACTATTCAGGATATTCTCGTGCGCCGCGCCCGAATGCTGGGCAAAAACGCTCTCTGGGTGCCCGGCACTGACCATGCCTCTATCTCGACCGAGACCAAGGTGATTGCCAAATTGGCTTCGGAAGGAATCAAGAAAACCGACCTTACGCGTGAGGAATTCCTGAAACACGCCTGGGAATGGACCGACAAACACGGCGGTATCATCCTTCAGCAGCTTCGTAAGCTTGGAGCCTCCTGCGACTGGGAGAGGACTGCCTTCACTATGGACGAATCGCGCAGCAAGGCTGTCACCAAGGTGTTCTGCGATCTTTATGACAAGGGGCTTATCTATCGCGGCTTGAGAATGGTGAACTGGGATCCGCAGAACCGGACTGCCATCTCTGATGATGAGGTGTTCTTCGAGGAGGAGAAGTCCAAGCTCTATTATCTGAAGTATTATCTGGCTGAGGAACCGGAATCACTTGAGGCTCCGGAAGGCTCGGTGGTGCATACGGATGAAGAAGGCCGTCATTATGCCGTGGTGGCCACTACACGCCCGGAGACTATCATGGGCGACACAGCAATGTGTATAAACCCGAAGGATCCCAAGAATGCCTGGCTTAAGGGCAGACGTGTGGTTGTGCCTCTTGTGGGCAGAGAGATACCGGTCATCGAGGACAGGTATGTCGAAATTGACTTCGGCACCGGATGTCTTAAAGTCACTCCGGCTCACGACAAGAATGACTATGAGCTTGGCAAGACCCACTCTCTCGAGACCCTTGACATTCTTAATGAGGACGGCACGATAGCTCCGATTGCAGGAATGTATGTAGGAATGGATCGCTTCGACTGTCGCAAGGCGATAGCCGCTGATCTGTCCGCTGCCGGATTGATGGAAAAGGTGGAGGATTATATCAATAATGTCGGTCTGTCTGAGCGTACGAAAGTGCCTATCGAGCCCCGCTTGTCGCTTCAATGGTTTGTGAAAATGGACCACTTCGCGAAGATGTCGCTTCCTCCCGTAATGGAGGATGTGATACGATTCGTGCCGGAAAAGTATAAGAACACTTATCGCGTATGGCTTGAAAATATCAAGGATTGGTGTATCAGCCGTCAGCTCTGGTGGGGACACAGAATCCCGGCTTATTTCTATGATAACGGCACCGGAGAGGAGGCTTTCGTTGTGGCTCCGACCATCGATGAGGCTGTCGCAAAGGCTCGTGTCGCATCTGGAAATCCTGAATTGACTGCCGACGATCTGACTCAGGATCCCGGAGCTCTTGACACATGGTTCTCTTCATGGCTTTGGCCTATCACTCTGTTTGACGGCATAAATAATCCCGGCAACCCTGAGATCAATTATTATTATCCAACGGCTACGCTTGTGACGGGTCCGGATATCATCTTCTTCTGGGTGGCCCGTATGATCATGGCCGGATATGAGTATGTCGGCAACAAGCCTTTTGACAACGTATATTTCACCGGCATCGTGCGTGATAAACTTGGACGCAAGATGTCCAAGTCGCTCGGCAACTCTCCGGACCCTATCGAGCTTATCGAAAAGTTCGGGGCCGACGGAGTGCGTATGGGTCTGATGCTGGCGGCTCCCGCAGGTCATGACATTATGTATGACGACTCTCTCTGCGAGCAGGGACGCAATTTCTGTAATAAAATCTGGAATGCCTTCCGACTTGTGAAGGGATGGGAAGTGAGCGAATCGGCAGAGTGTCCGGAGGCTTCCCGACTGGCCATAGAATGGTTTGAGACAAAGCTGGCGGAGACGATGATCGAGATGGACGATCTTATGGGTAAATTCCGTATCTCGGAGGCTCTGATGGCTCTCTACAAACTCTTCTGGGACGAGTTCTCTTCATGGTATCTTGAAATTGTGAAACCCGCTTTCGGATCCCCGATGGATGCCCGGAGCTACGAGGCGACGCTCGGATTCTTCGACACTCTTCTCAAGCTTCTTCACCCTTTCATGCCCTTCATCACCGAGGAGCTGTGGCAACATCTTTACGAACGCCGTGAGGGAGAAAGCATAATGTATGCCCGCCTTCCCGAGCCGAAAGTAGCTGATGCAGAGACTATCAGTCGCTTTGAGGCTCTTAAGGAGACAGTGGCCGGGATCCGTACGATCCGTAAGCAGAAGCAGATTCTCAACAAGAATCAGGTGGAACTTCACATCAAGGGTGATCATAATCCCCGTTTTGACGCTGTGCTCATGAAAATGGGTAACGTATCGGAAATTAAGCTTGTGGAAGAAAAAGCAGCCACTGCCGCAGCCTTCATCGTAGGCACTGTGGAATATTCTATCCCGCTCGAAGGCAATATCGACGTGGAGGCTGAGGTAGCCAAATTGCAAAATGAGCTTAAGCGATTTGAAGGCTTCCTTGCAGGCGTGGAGAAAAAACTCTCCAACGAGAAATTCGTAAGCAGCGCACCGGAAAAGGTGGTGGCTCTCGAGCGAAAGAAGCAGGCCGACGCCACTGAGAAAATAGCCGCAATCAAGGCATCGCTGGCCGCCTTCGGAAAATAAAAACGTCTATGAAATTAAAGCATAGAATATTGCTCATCGTGGTATTGGCTGCAGGGGTCATCTTAGCCAACTGCGCCGAACGTTGCCACGAGGATGAAGCGGATCTCTCTGCAGGACAGACTTCGCCTTCGGCATCCGGAAATAATCCGGATGCCGGGGCTAAGCCTTCTGAAGGAGACTCCTCGACTCACTATCCTGATCTGGAGATTGCAGCCACTCCAGCCGGTATACCCTCCATTCTCAAACATTATGAGGGCTTCACCGTCGGGTTCAATCCTGAGAATCATACACCCAACTGGGTGGGCTGGGAACTTCTCGCCTCGGAGACTGACGGAGAATCATCACGTAATAATGCTTTCTGGTGTGATGATGAGCTGGAGGGTTGTGCCTACCCTTATGATTACACTCGTTCCGGATATGACAGAGGTCACCTCTGTCCGGCAGCCGATCAGAAATGGAGCGATCGAGCAATGAGAGATTGCTTCGTAATGGCCAATATGTGTCCTCAGGACCATTCTCTAAATTCCGGAGCATGGGCCACTTTGGAGAAGAAAGAAAGATTATGGGCCAAGCGTGACAGCGTGCTTATCATCGTTGCCGGTCCGATATATGAAAAAACCGATAATAAGCGTATTGGCGACTCCGGAGTGAGAGTGCCGTCGGCCTTCTTCAAGGTTTTAGCAGCTCCTTATTGTTCCAGTCCGCGTGCCATAGCCTTTGTATATCCCAATATGTCGGCTCCGGGCAATATGTCAAATTATGTGATGACCGTAGACGAAGTGGAACAGCTCACGGGATTTGATTTCTTCTCCTCCCTCCCCGATCAACTTGAAAATAGAATAGAGGCCACCACCTCCTTTAAGGAATGGGACAGGTGATTCATGACAACACTATTTTGAATTCAGACAGCACAATTGTGGCAGTCGCCACGCCTCCCGGCACCGGAGGAATTGCCGTTATACGCGTATCCGGCCCTGAGGCTATCGCAATATGTTCGAAAGGTTGGAAGGGTTCTGACCTTTCGGGTGTGTCAAGTCATACCGTTCATCTCGGCTCCTTCTCCGACCGGGAAGGAAATTTGCTTGACGAATGTGTGGCTACCGTCTTCAGATCGCCCCGATCATACACCGGTGAAGATACCGTGGAAATATCCGTCCACGGTTCTCCCTGGATTCAGAGAGCCGTGGTGGAGGCGATCTTATCTTACGGTGCAAAACCGGCCGAGCCCGGTGAATTTACAAGACGTGCATTTATAAATGGACGCCTTGATCTGACACAAGCTGAAGGTGTGGCCGATCTCATAGCATCCTCCTCTCGCGCCGCTCACAGACTTGCGATGCAGCAGGCATCAGGTGGATTCTCCCGTAAAATAAGCGAACTACGCGAGAAACTTATGGAATTTGCCTCACTGATCGAACTGGAGCTGGATTTCTCGGAAGAGGATGTAGAATTTGCCGACCGAGGCAAACTTACAGAACTCGCACGAGAAAGTCGCGATATGCTGCGCCATCTCGCCGGTACCTTCCGCAGCGGACAAGTACTAAAAGCAGGAATCCCGGTTGTGATAGCCGGTCCGCCAAATGCCGGAAAATCCACCATGCTCAATCGCCTGTTGAGAGAAGACAAGGCAATTGTCACCAGTGTGGCCGGCACCACCCGCGACATACTTGAAGATACTATTGAACTCGGAGGCGTACTCTTTCGATTCTTTGACACGGCCGGCATCCACGAGAGCAAGGATGAAGTAGAGCTTATTGGAATTGACAAAGCCATCGATAGACTTTCAAATGCGCGTATTGTGATATGGATGACAGACTCCACTACCCCACTCCAACCTCAGCTTAAGGAATTGGAGAGGCATCTTCCTACCTTGAAATCCAACGACACAACTCTGATTCTATATCATAATAAAGCCGATTTGGTAGATCACCTTACTGAGGGAAAGACAGCGACAGAGTCGGAAACCGCTGCCACCGGAGTGACACCACTGACTGCAACCTCAGAAATCCTATCTACAGTAAGAGCCAGCGTCAACACGATTGAACTGAGCGGCAGTGCCTCCACAGGAGCCGGGATACAGCTTCTCGAAACCACTCTGGCATCCATCGCCACCTCCGAACACAATCCCGATAGCGAACTCATCGTGACCAACGCCCGCCACGCAGCCGCATTAGAAGCAGCCGCACAAGCTCTGACACTCGTCATTGATAACCTCCAAAACGGGCTTAGCCACGACTTCATAGCTATGGACATCCGCGAAGCCATCGCCCACCTCTCCGAACTAACCGGTGCCATCACCACCGATCTCCTCCTCCAGAACATCTTCAGCCGCTTCTGCATCGGCAAATAACCATGTGATTAGAAACGATTACAATTTAGCATAATATGTTAGTATGGCACTCTTTACGGGGTGCCATTTTTGTTGCCACACTAACCGATTTTATCGGTTTCTGCTCGATTTTACGCCCATTTTTGTATCCCGATTGTATCTCGTCTGCAATCGGGATATACACGGAGAGATAAGTGATGGACGATTTACACGTCAATACACGTCAGTACACGCCCATACACTATTTCGACGAAATAACAGGCGAAATAACCACTTACAACGGTTCAATATGAGCAGTAATCTTCAAATCCCAAAAGTCTGTCAGTGGTGTGGCAAAGATTTTATTGCACGCACCACCCAAACAGCTTACTGTTGCAAAAGGTGTGCTGAACATGCCTACAAGGAGCGTAAGCGAAAAGAGAAAATCGAGCGTTGTCAAGATGAAGTCAGAAGAGTAAAATCGGGAGAAAGCGAAATCTCAAATAAAGACTTTATTACTCCACGCGAAGCAGCCGTATATGTAGGACTATGCTACAAAACTTTTTATACCTACATTAATAACGGTACGATAAAGGCATGGAAACTCAACCGAAAAACCTTAATAAAACGAAGCGATATAGATGCACTGTTTTCATCTGCTGAACGTGTGTCTATTACTAAAGAGAAAAAGACTATTTCAGAATTTTATACCACTCAGGAGGTGCTTGACAAATTTAGTATCTCTAACGGTTGGTTCTGGAAAGTATGCAAAGAGAAGAATATACCCAAGACGGTATATCGTGGAAAAAATATGTGGAGCAAAACGCATATCGACCGAGCCTTTGCTACCAAATCTGACACAGATGGAATTACAGAATGGTACTCAACTGTAGAAATCCAAGAAAAATTCGGCATGACCCTATCAGCCATTTATAATCTTGTTTCAAAGGAAAGAATCCCCAAAAAGAAGGTTGGCAAGGAGGTTCGATATTCTAAACAACATTTCGATGTAGCCAAAGGAATATCGGCACCAGAACCACCGAAAGAATACACCATTGCAGAAGCAATGGAAAAATTCGGTATGACAAGAGACCAACTATACCATTATGTCAAGACCTACAATATACCAAGAGTAAAAAGAGGTAAATATACATACATTTCCAAGCAAGAGCTTGATAATCTGTTTGCACCACCTAACATTTGACACAGTGGAATGGTGGTGGAATCACGGTGGAAAACGCTAAAAGAGTGGTGCTGAATTCCACCATTCAAACACTTCCGACCTTTGCATTAAATCTTTTAAATCAAAACGCATATGAATACATGCACTAAAGTTTTCCTTCGCAAGAAGGCCATCTCAGGTGGACGCATTTCGCTCTACCTTGATTTCTACCCCGCCATCCGTAACCCTCACACAAATCGGATGAGCCGCCGGGAAACTCTCGGCATCTACATCTATGCCGCGCCCAAGAATGAGCGTGAGCGTCAGTTCAACGCCTCTATGGAGGAGAAGGCAGAGGCTATACGATGTCGCCGCTTCGAGCAACTACTTAACGAGCAGTTTGACTTTCTTGATAAAGCCAAACTCAGAATGGACTTTCTCGCCTATTTCAAGCAGAAATGCCGTCAGAAATATGAGAAATGGGATTGCGTCCTGCGCCACTTTACCATCTATTGTAAGGGTAAGTGTTCTTTCGGTGACCTTACAGTGGATTTCTGCAAAGGATTCCGCAATTATCTCCTTACGGCACAACGTCAACGTAATAACGGGAAAGGACCGATTTCCCACAACTCAGCCGCCGGATACTGGTCAACATTCCGCGCATTGTTGAAAATGACCTATCAGGAAAAGTATATCCGAGAGAATATCAATGATTTCCTTGAAAAAATCGAATGGAAGGATGTCAAAAAGGAATTCCTGACTCTTTCAGAGGTCAAAACACTTGTGGCAACTCCATGTAAGATACCGGTACTGAAACAAGCGGCTATATTCAGTTGCATGACAGGATTACGAATCAGCGATATACTGCAACTATCGTGGGAGCATATTCAGATGGGACAGGATGGCGGTTATGTGATCCGTATCTGCACTGAGAAAACCGAAGAGGAAGCTAATCTGCCTATCAGTGACGAGACATTAGCCATTTGTGGCGAACGCTCAGAGGGTTTGGTCTTCAAAGGTCTGAAACGCCATATGGTAAATCATCCATTGAAAGAATGGTTGAAATCTGCCGGAATAACTCGAAAGATTACTTTCCACTCTATGCGACACAGTTTCGCTACGCTTCTTGCTGCCAATGGGGTGGATATACTCACCATCAGCAAGATG
>JAAVFY010000019.1 GCA_014800515.1 Bacteroidales bacterium | reverse complement strand
AATTTTGAGTCAGGTTGGCCGCGGAGCGAAGGAGCTTAGCGAGCTAAGCGACTGAGTGACAAGGTCAAGATGGCCAAAATTAGCCGCATATATCATATTAAGATACTTTCAAAGCTACTTAGTCATTATATCGTTTAATTTTTCTTAGCTACTTATTTTTATTTAGTTTCAATCTTCTTTATTCTCTTTTTTCTTATTCAGAATTACTCCTCTGTTTTCGCGGTCATCGCGGCCTCTCTGGCTTCTTCGCGGTCAATGCGTTTGTTCTTGACTGTGCTCGTACCGACAGAGAGGAGTCCGTTTATGCCATATATCACGAGAGCTACGCCGGTGATTATGTTGGCCGCAGTGCCGAGTTTTGCCGGGCCGATAAAGATCACCACAAATCCGGCTGCTATCACGAGCCAGGGGGTGATATACCACCATCCGGACATCGTAGCCCGCTTTTTACCGGCGTATATGAACAACACCTGAAGGAATCCGACGATGACCATAACGACTCCGAAAGTGTAGACAGCGGCTCCTATAAAGAACCCGGGCATACATAGAAGCCATATTCCAAAGGAGAGGCCTGCAGCTCCGGCTACATACAGATACCAAGGATGATTGACACCTGTCAGATCGGGACGATTGCGTCGCACGAAGGCGGATATGAGCATATAGCCGCTCGTGGCGAGGACAAGAACCCCTATTGTGATGACGATTCCTTGATAGAGATGGTCGGAACCATTCGCAAGAACCAGAATCGCTCCTATTATCAAAGCCGCTATGTAGACGGCCGAGTAATTGCTGTTCTTCATATTATCTCGATTTTATTGTTATTAAGGCATATCTAACTTGACTCTTTCGCCCGTGAGCTGACTGACAGTACTAAAGTCATTTCTTTATTATGTCAGCCTTCATGCCGGAGAGAGAGATCAAGACTTCTACCTTTAATAAGGATAAAATCGGGAGAATTGTTTATCTCTAAGTAGCATTTTTTCTTAGCTACCAAGATCTCATGAAGCCAATTTTCCGGTTATGCCAAGTAGTGCTCCTCAAGAAGCTTGGCAATATAATGAGCAATCTTGTCGGTCGACCAACGGGAGGCGTCGAAGGAAAGATCGTAGTTGGAAGCGGCTCCCCATGTGCGTCCGGTGAAGTAGTTGTAGTAGTCGGCGCGTTTGCGATCCATGCGCTTTGCCAGCTCTGCGGCCTGCCGTTCGTCGGCCGCATCGCCCCGCTCTATAATACGCTGTATGCGATACTCCAGGGGAGCATGGATGAAAACGCTCAGCAGATCCGGATTGTCTCTGAGCACATAGTCGGCCGTACGTCCTACAAAGACACAGTTGGCCTCGTCGCTCAACGCTCGTATCACTTCGGATTGCACCTTATATAGCGCCTCCGAACTGAGAGTCGATGAATTGTAGGTGTCACTGACTCCATAGCCGAAATGAAGAAGGGATCGCAGAGCCGAGGGGCGCCGCTCATCGCGCGCTGCGAACAGGCTCGCTGAAAAGCCATGTCTCTGCGCACTTTCGGCAAGAAGCTCTCGGTCATAATAATTGAACCCGAGTTCTTTTGCCACCCATTCGGCGATCTCACGTCCGCCGCTTCCAAACTCGCGGCCGATTACAATTGCACTATGTTCACTCATACGCTATATATGTGTGTGTGTGGAAATGAACCGAGGTTTAGAGTCCGAAAAGCGTCTGGATGCTTCTCTCATCTACCTCCACATCTGCAAAATTAAGAAAAATCCGTGAGTGAGAATACTCGGAGCTAAAAAAAATCCGCCAAATAGTTGAGGACAATAAATAAATGACTATTTTTGCAAATCAATAATTCTAATTCCTTATATGGAAGAATCTATAAAACATCTTGCCGACGACACCGACGGAATGGCCACCTACGAATGGATAGTCAATCATTCGGACTCGTGCGGCGAGGAAATGTCGTATCTGATAGACAATCTTAAACGTTGCGACGGCTCCGGGCAGTTTCTTGCGAGCAGCGCACGCTTTCTCAATGCGGTCGATGCCGAGAAATTTTCTCGCTGGATTCCTCTTCTGGTGGAGGGTGTGATCGAGAAAGACCGTGAACACCGCTATCTGATGTCACTCCTGGAAGCACTCTGGGGTGAAGATTATATGGAGCGTGCGGAGACGCTGAAGGAAACCGACAACAATTTCCGTAGAATCTATAAGCGAGTTTATCCTACACGACCTTTTTAAGACCTTATCTGAATCCTGACCCCGGTCTCACAAATTTTGTGATATTGGGTCATAGGGATGAGGCCAATTTAAGACTCCCCTATCTTCGTCTCCGCGCGCGGAGCACTCTATTTACAAATGCAGATGAAAACAATCACTACCGCAACCCTGCTTCTTCTCGCTGCGTGGCAATGGACTCCCGTCGCCGTGTCGCAGACACCAGCAGCTGTTGCCGAATCTACACAAACAGAAATGCAGACTCCACAGGAAACCGGCCCGGTCGTCGACATAGTCACCACCGCCGGCACTATCAAGGTGCGTCTCTTCGACGACACCCCGCTTCATCGCGACAACTTTCTGAAACTCGTATCCGAGGGCTATTATGACGGTGTCCTCTTCCATCGCGTAATCTCCGACTTCATGATTCAAGCCGGCGACCCGGACTCGAAGAATGCCGCTCCCGGCGCACGCCTCGGAGCCGGCGACCCGGGTTATACTGTCGAAGCCGAAATTGACTATCCGCGTCATTATCACAAACGCGGAGCCTTGGCTGCCGCCCGCACCGGTGACCAGTTTAATCCGGAACGCCGCAGCAGCGGCTCGCAGTTCTATATTGTCACCGGCCGCCCTGTGACTCCCGAACGTCTTGACGCCATGGCCGGCAATCAGACGCAGCAGATGATGCAGAATTATTTCCGCGGTCTCTGTAAGCAGCATGAGGCGGAGATTGAAGAACTTCGCAAAGCGGCTGACAAAGAGGGACTTGAACGCTTGCGCCAGCAGATGATAGCCGAGACTGAAGCCAATGTGAAGCCCATAGAACTTTCCGAGCAGATGAAAGCCGATTATTCAGCCGTGGGAGGCACGCCGAGTCTCGATGCACAATACACGGTGTTCGGTCAGGTTCTCGAAGGAATGGACGTAGTGGAGAAAATAGAGAAAGCCGCCACTGACGGCAACGACCGTCCGCTGGAAGATATTCGCATCATCTCCACGAAAGTGGAGGAATGATTCCCGGACAACAATAAGGAGAGTTAAAAAAAAATACCAACCCACCTATACATATATAGATGAACGAGCTTGACAAGCAGACTCCCATGGAGGAGACTAACGCCGCTCCGACTTCCTGCGAGCGCGAGGCCACTAAAGTAGAGGGCATGACTTCTGATGCGTGTGTGGAGACCGAATCGCCGGCCGAGGCCATCGCAGAGGTTGCCGACACAATTGAAGAGCGCACGGAGGCCGCCGACAGTATCGAACAGAAGGCTGATCTTCGCCGCTATCATTCGATGACCCCCGAACAACTCGTGCAGGCACTTCGCGATATTCTGGCCGCTGATGAGATGACTGCCCACAAGGATGTGCAGGCAATCAAGCAGGCTTACTTCCTTGTGAAGGAGAAAGAGACTAAATCTCTGATGGAGAAATTCGTGGAGGAGGGAGGAGCCCCCGAAGATTTTGAGGCTCCGGCTGATGCCGAAGAGAGCGAACTTAAGGCTCTTCTTGCCGATTTCCGCGAACGCAGGGCCGCATTCCTCGAGAAGGAGGAAAACGAGCGTAAAGCTAATCTGGAATCGAAGCGTAAGATTCTCGAACAGCTGCGTGCCATCGCTGAAGATATTGACAATATAAATCTGAAGTTTAGCGATTTCCGCAAGCTCCAGCAGGAGTTTAAGGCTATCGGGGATGTGCCACCCGGCACTGAGAACGAGATCTGGCGCGACTATCAGGAAGTTGAAGATCTCTTCTATGACCGCCTGAATATGAATAAGGATCTCCGCGACCTTGATTTCCGCAAGAATTATGAAGTGAAGCGTCGACTTTGTGACGAGGCCAAGAGCCTGACAGAGGCCGAGGATCGTCTGGCAGCATTCCGCCGTCTGCAGGCCATTCATGCCGAATGGCGCGAGACGGGGCCTGTGGCTCGCGAGGTTCGTGAATCGCTCTGGGAGGAATTTAAAGCCGCTTCCACACTTATCAACCGCCGCCATCAGGAATTCTTTGAGGCTCGCAAGGCTGAAGAGAAGGCCAACGAGGAGAAGAAAACAGCTCTTTGCGAGGAGGCAGAAGCAATCGACATGGAAGCCATCGCCACTGCTAAGGGTTGGGATGAAGCTACAGCAAAAATTCTTGACATCCAGAAACGCTGGAAAGAAGTAGGAATGGCTACTCGCAAGATCAACAACGAACTCATGCAGCGTTTCCGCACATACTGCGATCTCTTCTTCAGCCGCAAGTCAGCGTTCTTTACCCGGCTTAAGGAGCAACAGAGTCAGGCCGTCAATCGCAAGAAGGATCTTGTTGCCCGTGCCGAGGCTCTTGCAGAGGAGGAGAATATCTCCAAGGCAGTGGAGACTGTGAAGAAGATGCGTGGCGAATGGAAAGAATCCGGCCATGTAAGCTCCCGTATCAGCGACACTCTCTGGGAGCGGTTCAATAAGGCCTGCGATGCTGTGTTTGAACGCCGTCGCGCTCTTGACGCCGACCGCCATGCGGAGGAGGATGCCAATCTCGCCGCCAAGCGTGAGATAATCGAGAAAGTGAAGCAGATTCCTCTTGACGGTGATCGCAACAATGCCATCACTGAAGTAAGAGCCCTTCAGGATGAATGGAGCCGTATCGGCTTTGTTCCTTTCCGCCAGAAGGAAAAGATCTATCAGGAATATAAGCAGGCTTGCGACGCTGTCTATGACGCTTATAAGGGCCGTGAACGCCAGGAACGTGCCCGCAATTTCGAGCGTCGTGTGAAGGAGCTCAAGGGCGACGGCAACAAGCTTTTCTCCGAGCGCGAGCGTCTGCTCCGAGCCTACGACCAGAAACGCGGTCAGCTCCAGACGTATGAGAACAATATGGGATTCTTCAACGTGAAGACTTCCGCCGGAAGCACAATGCTTAAGGAACTCGAGCGCAAGATTGCTCACATCAAAGAGGAGATGAAGGAACTGGAGGATAAAATCTCAGTGCTCGACAACGAACCCACCTCCAAGGATTGAGCTTTCAATTTCCTTTAAAACGGTGGCAAGCGGATCTTTCTCCACGGTATTTTACACCGGCATCCGCGAGATATAAGATATTGACTTCAATATTCAAACAGTGGTATAAGTAATTATATTACTGTCTATAATTAAGTAAGTCCAACTTCTCGAATGGTAGAAGTTGGACTTACTTTTAGAATCCAAATGCTTGAGCTCGGTATCGGGAATGATAAAAAAAAGACTCGGGAGAAATTCCCGAGTCTTTTTTTATGAGGGGGTTGAAATTAGCGGATTACGAGCTTCACAACTTTGAAGTTGCCTTCGTTGTCGGTGGCGCGTACGATGTAGAGACCATTGAGTCCTTCGTTGGCAACGCGGTTGCCGTCGAGAGTGTAGATCTCTACGCCCTGAGTCTCGCCGTTGGCGTACACTGTACCGTCNATTGTAGTGATTACGATTTCGTTGGAGACTACGTCNTCAGCTATCTCACGTGCACCGGAGAGTTTCTCAACGCCTACGTTGTGGATGATGTCGCCAGTGATTACAAGACCGGTTGCGTTGTCGATCACGACGCACGCAATAGACATGTGCTTGTTTTCTTCAGTATCAGCATCTGTGTGATAGAGAGCTGGGCGTTCGAAGGCGATAATGCCGCTGAAGGGCTCGTCTATAACACCGTTGGAGGGGAGGATACCGTTGCGGCCATAGAATGAGCTTCCGTCAATGCCGCGTGCCACGTGNTTGGAAGNACATACTANCGTACCTTGTCCATACTTTCCACCTTGCCCCCAATCACCATAGATAGGATCGGGGTTATTNTAGAAATAGTTGGTCTGAACGGAAGGAAGTTCATCCTCAAGGACTACGGTGAAGAGGTTGTAGTCAAGGTTTTGCTTGTTCATGGCGAACTCAACATTGTACTTAACCTCAAGCTTATCGTTCTCAAGGCAATAGTAAGCCTTCTCGATGTCGATCTTCATCTCCGCGGGAGTCTCAAGNTCGCGNCTCACATAGTCAAACCAAGTCTTGTCACGCTCCACACTGTAGAAAGCACCGTTCCACATGGGCGAAAGAACTTCGCTACCACGGTTGACCTTACCGGAGGGATAACCGGAAAGCTCTATGAAGCTCTCGTAGTTGGGGAATGCATACATATCGTTGTTGTGGATAGCAACGGGGATAACCTGGCCGGGATATACGCTTTCGAGGTAATCGAAAGCAAGAGTGCCCTGAGGACAGTTGCCACACCACATACCGGTGATTTCCTCTACAAGTACCTTCTTCTTGAAGTCGTACTTAAGATTCTTGACAGAACCGGAGACAGTCTGCTTCTCACCGTCAATGTCAAACTCAACGGAATATTTGTTCTCCTCTCCAAATGTGAGAGTCATGGGCTTGGAGAATGTGAATTCATAAGATTCACCCTTGGCAAGGTTGACGTCGGCTGTGAATGTATCCTTAGAACCTGTGGAAGGATTGGTGTAAGAAGCAGAGATCTTCTTCACGGGAGAGTTGCTGGTGTTGGTGACAAAACCTCCTACCTCAACATCATTTTTCTCAACAACCACAGAGGGGGTGGTGAGACCGAGAGTGAAGTTACCGGTGTATTCCACCTTCACGTCGTCAACGAATACCATTGACTGGTTGTCGTTTTCATTTACGAACGCGATGTACACGTGCTTGCCGCTGAAAGCGTCGAGCTGGAATTTCTTCTCCTGCCAGTCGTTTGCAAGAGCTCTCTCAGACTGACCGGGAAGTACTCTCTCATCGAAGAGCACAGTTCCTTCCTTGCGGATGCGATCGATAATCTCCTTGCTCATCGATCCGTATTCGTCCTCGCAAGGCCATACGATCACCTTAAGGTTGTCTGTGTTCTTATTGAAGTATCCCTGAGTCTTGAAGCTGAGCCAAATCTCCTTGTTGTCAACGAAAATCTGGGGTGTCACCATCCAGTCGTCGCTCTTTCCGGTGGGAGAATACATGGAGTGAGAGGCAGCGCAGTAGTCGTAGCTCTCCTCGTTGTCGCGGATAGAGAAGTTCCAAGGCGTATTGTCAGCATCAAAACCATAACCGCTCATGGTAGTGGTGGGAGTGTTGTGGTCGCCCTCATAGTTGAGCCACTTGTTGAGAGACTCGTTGGGGTTGTTGAAGTCATCGGAGAAACGGATATTGCCGTCAACCTGAGCTGCCACATAGCCACCGGAGTATTTCAACTCGAACTCCTCGTTAGGACAGAAACCAACAATGTCTGTCACGATGCCTGCGGGGATCTTGATTACATAGTCAGTACCTTTCTTGAGCTTATAGTCAGTGGGGCTATAAATGCGGAGCACGTTGCCGCTTACCTCACAGTCAATCTGGGTGAGAGGCGAAGAGCTGCCTTCCGCATAGAGAGCGCCATAGACACCGCTTACTTTGGAGATGGCGGTATTGAAGGTGAGCTGCACAGGGTTGGTGAGGTTGATCTCACGAACGGAGCTTCCCTCAACGGGGTCTACCTTAGTATATTTCACGGGAGCATCCTCGCGTCCTGTGTACTGAACTCTAATCTCAGGGTTCTTACTGTTAGTACCTTCAACATAGAAGAGACCTTCCGGAACAACCACAGTGTAGTTCTGGCCGGGTGTGAAAGTCATCTCATCAAAGTTGATGCTGAATGTCTGGTTCAGTTCATTAACAGCAGCAATTGACACAGATTCAGCCACCACATTATCCTTCTCATCGACCACTTTAGCCTTGAGATCCGCATTTACAGAAGCGGAGTTGCTGAGAGCGAGAGCGAAAGTCTTGAAGCGAGCCAGCTGACTGCCGTAAGAGGGAGCATACTGATAGTTGGAGAGCACATTTACTTTGGAAGCCGTAGACTGAAGAGTCTCGGGGAGAGTCACCACGTAGGCTGACTGACGGGGATAAGCGTTACAACCGAGCACAAGACCGTTATCGCTCACACCCATTGTGAAACCGGTGGAAGTCCAACCGGTCAGAGTGCCGAAGTCAATGTCGTAAACCTGGCTGAGAATCATGTGAAGATCAACCAGATGGCCATCGCTTTCAACACATAGCGAAGAAACGGGGTTGCTTGAAGTGGCGCCAATCGAGTAATAGAAATTACCGTTATTGTCAATGTGGTTTACAGTGCCGAGATACGTCGGGAAAGTAGTCTCACCCGTCTCCATATTGCGCAGGAAGTTACGACCTTCCACATACTGCTCATCATCTTCTGCATCGAAACCGCTGACGCTACCATAGAGCCACTTACCATCGTTGCTCATCTTGGCGGAACGGGCATAATATGTCTTGCCGTCCTCCTGATATGTGATCCAGCTCCACTCGCCTTTCTCAATATCGTAAAGGAAGCAGGCATTACCCCAGTTACGGTTATGGTCAACACCGCCTATGGCATATTTGCCGTCAGCGGAAACTTGGAAGAGACGGACATTGCCATCGGTGTCACCGGCATCCAAATACTCTTGCCAGTCACCTGAAAGCATAAGACCCGCCTTATAAACATCCTCTCGTGTGGGGTAGTTATATTTTTTCACGACCTCATACGCCTTTGTATCTTCATTCCACTTCCATACAAGACCGGTGAACACAGACCATGCCTGATGTACGAGACCGACAAGAGTTTTTCCATCAGGAGTACAAGCCTCCACATAACCGTTCCATTTACTAAGAGAACGTGGAAGGGGAAGTTCGATCCATGCCTGCTCGTCGGCGTCATAATAAGCGGGGACTCCAATCCAGGAACCGAACACACGTTTTCCNTCATTAGTAATATCTGAAGGCACTGCAGTCGCACCGCCTGAAAGATACTCCTCCTTGACAGGCATGTCCACAAGCTGTCCCTTCTTCACGTCAATGATGGAAAGCGAAGCATCCGGCTCTTCGTTGGAAGGATATTGCCATATTGCCCACTCTCCATTATCGGAGAGCTGCTGAAGCCAACCCTCGGGAATGTCGTAGGTGGTCAGAGTTGCACCATTCTTCGACTCCCTTGCGGCAAATGTCGCGAGAGAAGCGGGAAGTGCGAGAGCAACCAGCCATTTATTTAGGTTTCTCATATTATATAGGTTAGTATTTCTAAAGATAAGTATTTATTTTTCTACTTGGATAATTCTTTCCCTATAAGGCAGAAGTATATGTCTGAGTTTCCGCCTTTATTGTCACTCTCGTCACCGACTGAGTTTTCCCGACGCGAGCCCGTGAGAATCGAGATGATGAGTTGACTGCGTGGTGTCTTCCTCGTATAATTCTCTGAGAGAGCATAAAAAACCGTGGAGAGAGGGTGAAACCCGTGGAGAGAGTCAGAAAAGCCGGGAGATGAATGGGATGAATGGAATATTCTCCTCATTCATCTCCCTTGAATCATTCTTATTACTTCACTACAATCTTAGCAGTGCGACCATTGACGCGAACGATGTAAGCACCGCTGAGAGAATCATTGCTTACACGGGCACCTGCAAGGTCATAAACCTCTACTTCACCCTCGGCAATCACACGACCGCCCTCTACATGGAAGTCAGCTGCGGAAGCGATAGTCTCAACTGCATTGGCGCCACCACCGGGATAAACCATGTTGAGAGTGAACTCAAAAGTCTCCTTTCCGCTTGCTCCTTCAGCCTCAATCTTCACGAGTGCATTGGCATTGAGGTCAGAAGGAACGGGATTCTCGAAATTGCCCGACATGAAGTAGCACTGAAGCTCACCTGCCGTGGAGGCGTCGAGAGTCTGATCCATAGTCTCACTGTTCCCGGGATTCACAATAGTACACATACCCGGCATTCCACCCACGGCATTAACGCCACAAAAACTGATGGCGGCTTCCTCCTGCTTGGAGTCCTTGTAGGTCACAAAGCTCTTACCGGCGACATTGGTGACAGTCACAGTGATCTTAGCCTGCTCAGTCACAGTGATGTGAGTCTCGGGCTTGAGTTCCCACATAAATATCTTACCGTCAACTTCAGTAGCCTCTACAGTGTTGGAAGACACTGTGGCACCGTTTTCAACGGGCTGGCCGTCAACAGTCACCTTCAGACCCTGGGCGGACGCCGCAAGGCAGAGTGACGCGAAGAAGAGAGTAGTAAAAGTTTTTTTCATCTGTTGATTTTTTAAATTGTACAATTAAAAAACAGTTTTCTGATTGGTGAGACTGAGAAGCGCGAACCTCTCAGTCCCTTTAACGGATATCCGAAGAAAATTATTACATACTTCGGGACGTAATTAACAGAATTTTAACGACAACTTAACAAATATTACTTATTGTTAAGCTTAATAGCCTGGTTCTTGCCCTCGAAGGATACAACCACCACGTAGATGCCGGGAACAACCTTCACGTTGAGCACGTCATAACCCTTCACGTCGTAGCTGCCGCAAGATGCGCCGTCGATAGTGAAGACGCTGACAGCCATACCGTCCTTGAGGTTCTCGATAATGATCTCACCGTTTTCGCTGAAGGCGCGGAGACCGAAGTCTGTCACGAGTTCAGTGCCGCTGGAGGGAGTGAAGATCTCTCCGTCATATTCGAAGGCTACCACGAGAGTAGCATCGGCATTGAGAGCGGGAGTTGTGTAGACGTTGTTGCTTACAGAAGCAGTCACGACAGAACCATCGAGAGTCACGCTGCCAACCTTCCAGCCCTCGGCAGGCTCAAGAGTGACAGAAGCGGAAGAACCCTTAGCTACGGAGCTTACAGTAGTAGCCATTCCGGCGATTTCCTGAGTCAGGTTGACCGTAGCCACTCCGGCACCAGTGATATTGAGATTGAGCGCGGGATAAGCCATATCGGTTCCGGCGAGGAAGATAGACTCCTTAGCTATGCGCAGAGAATATTTCATACCTGCCTCAAGCTGAAGAGGCTTGCCATCAGTCATGAAATCAGCAATCAGCATTGTCACACCATCCTTCACTGCGGGAATAAGAGTGGCATTTGCCACCACGCTCTCGTCATCACGGAGCTGCATACGTGCATTGTCGGCAAGAGTGACATCATCGTTGATATAAACCACCACATAAGAGAGTTCGCTAACTGTCGCCCCATCGGCGATAGATACGTGATCAAACTCGGGATCACCTTCGATGATATATTCTATCTGCATCGGACGGCTTGAAGAACCTGAGAACTGCGTACCCAAAGAGAAAGCGCCAAAGGGGAAGTTGAGTATATACTTGCCGGGAGCTGTGATCTCCTTATCAAGATTGAACGTAACCTTCAAAGACCCATTATCGCTGACCTCTGTGTCATTTTCTCTGTCGATGACATTTCCATCCTTGTCATACATTATCTCCGAAGACATATCCACTTCAGCCACACGAGCACCGCTGAAAGTAGTGAGATAAGGTTTATCAAGTGCAGAACCCAATGCTATCTCATTTCCACTCTCAGACACAGCCGTGAAAGAATAGATTTTCTCGAGAGTAGAAGCTCCCGGTGTAATCACTGCGGCGGGACATCCAAGATGGCAATCCCACTGCAGGGCGAAGCATGAGTTTTCCTCAAAACCATTGTCTCCTTTCAGAACCAAGCCGTCATTATCCTTGGCAAATACTCTTACTCCAAGATAGGAAGTCTCGTTCTCAATGCGAGAAGCACCAAGAGTGAATCGCCATACCGTAAGATCCTCGTTGGGAAGGACATCAACAGGAGATGTGAATCCCATACCTTCTACATAATCCACACTTACATTGACAGGCTGAGAGAATGTGAGACGGAACTCCTGATTGGGATTGAAAATCTCGGTATCAACCGGAGGGAAAATGCCGACAAGTTCGGCGGAAGAATACTGATACGCTTTGGAACCACCCTTGATAGTGGTCTCTACATTGCCCCAATCCTTTCTAACTTCGGGAGCAATGCTCGTGTCCTCAGCATCGAAAGTAAGAGTATAAACGGTACCCTCCTCAAGTTTGGTCTGACCCAAAATCTCAGTAACGAATTCGCCATTTACCTTACATCCATTGGACTCACGCATTTCTATACGCTTATCGTAAACAACTCCTTCATTACCATATTCGTCAATACCATAGTGAGAAATGGCAAGATGCATTTCTTTTGCGACATCATAGATATTTGGAGTGATATGGAGAGTCCATCCTTCTCCGAACTCAGCTACAACAGAATTAGGATCCATCAGGTTAATGGATTCACCTGTCTTATTGTTTACGATAGTAGCAGCCTCGATCTCGAGCACACGATCATCGTCACCAACGCCCTGATTAGGATTGGTATAGGCCCAAGTCTTTGACCATGCCTCGCTCTTGTTGCCGCTCTTGTCAGTGATCCATCCGGCGGGGATAGAGAGTGTATATGTTCCGGAGATACTCAATGTCTCGTTCTTTACGATAACAATACCCATCCCAGAGATCATATCCATAACCTGCATCTCAAATTGCTCGCCATTCTCATCCACAAGATAAATCTTCATGGCAGAGTCAAGCTTGGAACCGGCAGCAACAGAGAAGTTAATAATCGGGAAAGTGTCTCCCTCGACTTCATCAGCCGTAGGATAGGCCAGATTGAGCTGGGCTCCGGAAGAGGAACTACTCTCTACAGTAGCGAATACTGAAGTTTCCTCATTACCAAGTCCATCGCTTACATTTCCCTTGGGAAAAATCATACCCTCAGCGATAAGAAGCTCATAAGTATCGGATGCAGTCTGAGCTGCCTGAAGCGTGAAAACCACTGTCTTGTCGTCACCTTCCTTCATAGAGGCGTACGCACCTGTCACGGCACTAAACATATCCGAAGAGCCATAAACATCAAAGATGAATCTCGAAGCAGCTGCACTAAGCTGCACATCCTGATCGAAAGTAACCTCGATAGTCTTCAGTTCGACAACGGAAGAAGCGGGTATAGAGCTCACTACTACAGGAGCACCGCCCTGCACATCATCACCACCGGAAATGGTATAGGTCAGTTCAATGCGATCATTAGTCACATTGGCATTAGCTCCATCACCGAAATCTTCGCCGAATTTATCGGCATCAATGACAATGGTATATACACCGGGGGCATCAACCGCAGGTTTAGAGTTAAGAGTACAAGAATCATAGCCGTCCTGCCACATATCAACGTTGGCCTTGGCCACTTCCTCTCCACTGGCATTGTAGATGACCCCTACATTGTAGCTCGATTCGTCCATCAAGCCAATCTCCGAAGACCATCTAAGTTGGATACCGCTTACCTCGGCAACCGTCGATCCGGAAGCCGGAGTAGCCGAGACGAGGGAAAGATCTCCGGCCGCACGCGGAGCTTTCTGAGCCTGTCGGGACGCCTGCGCCCATGCGGTCACACCCAGAATAAGGGTGAGAAGCGAGAGCGTAATAGTTGAAAAACGTCTCATAAAAGTTAGTTTTAGTTAATAAATTGGTTAATTATTATTCTATTTCTGATAGTTGTTGGGACGGAGACACTTCTTCCGGCGAGACAATCACCGAAGGAGTGTCTCCGTCGTTAATTCATCAACAGTCGGCTCAGCGCACCACAACTTTTACGCCGCCTGCCACATAGACACCGGAGGGAAGCTGAGCCTCGGCTGTCTCACCCTCGGAAAGACTGAGAGAAGCCACACGCACACCGAGAATATTGTATATATCCACATCGCAGGCATTCTCCGCCTTGACAGAAATTCCACCGGAGATGGCAGTCACGGTCAGACCGGCGGATGCGGGAGCAATCTCGTCGACACCTGTGGTCTGAGTCACAGAGATCTTGCGCAGATATATAAGAGTATTCTTTTCGCAGCTGCCAGTGAATGAGATGACATTCATGCCTGAAAGATCGCCAAGTTCCACAGAAACAGGCATCCACTCGGCAGAGCCGTCATAATAACCCTCGTCTTGGAAAGCCACCATAGTGCCGTCATACTTGTCGATAGTCTCTACTACCTTAGTCATACCTTTAGGACCGCAAGCAATATGCAGACCGGGATCACCACCGGGCACCTCACCGAACCAGCCTGGTTCACGTCCGCGGGGGAGGAGCGGGCTATTGGGGTTGGAGGGATCGGCGGGAGCCGGATCACGCTCCGTCTCAAGAGCCCATTCGAATTCAAGCTTTACAGGGCCTTTTACGAAAGGAATCTCAGGAGTGGTGAGAGTCAAAGACACCGGATAACCGGCCTTGCTACTGGAAGCGAAAAGGCCATTGAGAGACTGAGCACTATCATAATCGCGGAATCGCGGAGTCCAGCCATTTGTCTCATCGGATGTCTCGAAGCCTACCGGCAGAAGGGCATAAGGCCATGTCTCCACTTCCGGTTGGTAAGGAAGTGTGATTTCAGGAATAGCATACGTGTTATTGGCAGTAGATGATACCACGTCTTCTTTCACATTCCAGATACGGAACATATTAGGGAAGTTAGGCTTGAGCATGGAGTTATCCACAAAGCACTCGGAAGCATCGCCAACGTAGATTACTTTTCCTCCACCTGGAATTTCGTCACCCACCTCAACATCAGCAGCAGGCTGGCCAAACACACCCTGATAAGATTCAAAATATTGACGCGGAATCTCAGTGGTGACAGCAACTATCACCGGGAAATCTGAAGTCCAGTGAAGATTTGCACCGTCCTCGCGTGTCTCGGAGAAGAATCCCGTAGGAGGAAGCTGTGTTGTGACAACTGATGTCTCTGCGACATTCTCTTTATTGTAATTGGGATAGCCATTGACACTGTAAGCACGAATATAGAAAGTATTATCGGGCTCCACTTCAGGAATAGTCACCTCAAATTCATCCTCATTGCGATAATATATCACGGTGGAATTACCTATGATAGACGCGAACTCTCCATTGTTGGAATACACTCGATAGCTTGTGCCGTCTGCAGGAAGATCAGCATCGGTAAAGGGAGAATTGCTATAGACAATCAGTGTAGCATCAGCACCTTCGGCCTTCTTGCCCGTGACAGTTATATAGTCGGAAGTCTGCATCGCCTTCAAGTCAACGGGTGCGGCAGACGGAGCAGGAGTGTCGGACGGCGGATAAAATGTCAATACGAAGCTTTCATCATCATCATCTTCCGGAGACCACACTATGTAAGTGTCCTTTTCAAGCATATTGACATTATACAGATCCTTTGCAACAAGACGGTTGGTGATTCCATACTCCTGTCCTTCACGTGGATCGGAAGCCACGATAAGCTGGTCGTTATTATCCCATCCATGAATTCCGGTATAGAAACCGTTGCTGCTGCGTGGTGATTGTTCGCCAAGGAAAGCCATCTCCACACGGCCATCCTCCTCATAAAGGCGCATCTGAAGCGAGAAACGAGCCTTCTGACGGTCTACTGTAGCCGAAATCTCATTAATCAGCATAGAGCGCCACTGTACGATACAGATGCGCTTACCTTCATCCCCGATAGTTTTGTATGAAATAGTACCTTTCGTTGCACCGGCCATAATGGGAGCCATATCAATCTGGAAAGGTGATTCATAAGTGTACATTTCCCCTTCCGGACGCGCAATCAACGCTATATTGTTCCCTCGATAGTCCACCTCGCCCTTTCCGAGCTGTATCATAGCATTGGATGAGACAGCGAACTGATCGACGATATGACCGCCGATACGGAAATCGAATCCGATCGGGAATCCCGGGCCACGATAGCCATTGACAGACTCTGTGCCGTCGGCAAAGATAAACACTGAAGGTTCGAAATTCTGACGGTTGGCAGTGCTGATGACAGTGCCGTCGTCAAAGAAATCCCATCCTTCTCCAAGAGGCGCATCTTCTCCGGTAGTGTAGACACGTCCGATAGTGTACTGAGGCACATTGCCTGCCATCATCAGACCCGGTGTGGCCAGTGATGCGGCAATAGCCATGGCTTTTAGTATTCTCATCTGGTAAAGGTTTTCGTATATTATGATTCTATTAGGTTGGTCAATTCTATTTCAACCGGTGTTTCGCATGCAACGACTGCATGACCACACTTCTATTTCTGACACAGAGACAGGCAAATCATCTTTCAACATGACAGAATGAAAAGATGTGTATTCCCTCTGAATCACGGCCTAAAATTACATTAAAGGAATGAAGAGAGCAAATTTTAAAATGTTAATAATTGTTAATTCAATTTATCCTTGTATACTTCCTTACACTTCTCAGAATAAAAATGTGTCAATTTGTCAGATTAGAAACCCGACAAGGAGTTAAAAATTACAAATATCTAAAACATTCGGCAAAATGAAGAAATTAATTTTATCCTCATTTTCTTCAAAAAAATTAAGTTCTTATCGTGAAAGCACCAAATCAACAAAATAAACCTTACCTTAGGATTCTAACGAAAGAATACTATCATGTAGTATGTAGGGAAGTATGTCGGACGATTACAAAATAAGACAGGCAGACCGCTATCCGCAGCCCTACCTGACGGGGAGGTGATTTTAAAATCCTGAGGGGGGGATGATGGGTATTACCTGTCGTAAAACCTGTCTTAAAATTTAGGGTTAATTTCAAAAGGGATAGGAAAGAACAGAGAACGCCGTTCCGGCGTTATAAAAATGAAACTGTACTTAATCACAATTTTCCCACGACTCATGAACAAAACACATACTTCCGACGACACACCACAAAGAGAACTGATACTTATGACTATCTCCGGGCCTGACCGCACCGGACTGACATCTGCGCTTACTGATATTCTGGCTCGCTTCGGAGCTACTATCCTTGATATTGGTCAGGCGGATATTCATCACACACTTGCTTTGGGTATTCTCTTCAAGACTGACGCGCATAAGAGTGGAGACATTCTGAAGAATATGCTGTTTAAGACGCAAGAGATGAATGTGCAGGTGCAATTCAGCATAGTGCCTGATGAGGCCTACGAGAAATGGGTTGGCCTCCAGGGAAAGAACAGATATATAATCACACTGCTCGGACGCAAGATTACGGCACGCCAGATAGCCGATGTGTCTGCTATCGTGGCCGAGCAGGGACTCAATATAGACTCTATCACCCGTCTGACGGGCCGGATGCCGCTTGATGAAGAAACACAACCTGCCGCCAAGGCTTGTATAGAATTCAGCGTGAGAGGTACACCGAAGGATAAGACGGTCATGCAGCAAAGTTTCATGGAACTTGCTTCGCGGCTGAATTTCGACATTTCTCTTCAGGAAGATACGATGTATCGCAGGTCACGTCGGCTGATTTGCTTCGACATGGACTCTACACTTATAAGAACGGAGGTGATCGACGAACTGGCTGACCGAGCCGGCGTCGGTGAGGAAGTGAGGGCTATCACCGAATCTGCGATGCGCGGAGAGATAGACTTCAGGGAGAGTTTCACAAGAAGAGTGGCTTTGCTTAAGGGTCTCGATGTCAGTGTTATGAAAGAGATAGCGGAAAATCTTCCTGTGACTGAGGGAGTGGAGCGCATGATGGAGGTACTGAAACGCAGCGGGTATAAGACTGCCATTCTCTCCGGAGGGTTCACTTATTTCGGTAATTATCTGAAGCAGAAGTATGGTTTTGACTATGTATATGCCAACGATCTTGAAGTCGGAGAGGATGGCAAACTCACCGGTAGATACACCGGAGACATAGTTGACGGCCAAAGAAAAAAGGAATTACTGCGTCTGCTGGCTCAGGTTGAGAATATCGACATTGCGCAGACGATAGCCGTGGGCGACGGGGCCAATGACCTGCCGATGCTCGCGGAGGCAGGCCTGGGAATAGCCTTCCATGCCAAACCAAAAGTGAAGGCTGAAGCCGGCCAAAGCATATCTACTATTGGAATAGACGGTGTGCTTTATTTCCTCGGGTTCAAAGACTCTTATACAAAAGAGGCACGTCACTAACCCTCGTTTATTTATTTTTATGCAGACAAGAAACTTTTTATTGATAGCCGCGACATTGGGCGTCTTCACTGTAGATGCGATGGAAGATGTGCCACAGGCTACTTATCAAACATCGGGTGACTCACTTTCGATGGTCAGCTCTCAGCCGGAAAAGCCGGACGGCGTGTACACCCCTGCGGAATCGCTACAGCATCCGGAGCATCCCTCTGTGGGGTTGGTTCTTTCGGGAGGTGGAGCGAAAGGAATCGCGCATGTAGGAGTGATAAAGGCATTGGAAGAAAATGACATTCCTATCGATTACGTGACAGGCACTTCGATGGGGGCGATAGTCGGCAGTCTTTACAGCTGCGGCTGGACTCCGGAGAAGATGATGGAGATGTTCACCTCCAAAGATTTCAGCTATTGGAGCAGCGGCACAATCAATCCGAAGTATATAAGTTATTATTCAAAACCTGTGCAGTCGCCGGCCTGGGCCACTGTCAATCTTGCTTTAAAGGACAGTGCTGACCGCAATCTGATGGGAATGGCGAGTCAGATTCTCCCCTCCAATCTTATCAGTCCGATACCGATGAATATTGAGTTTCTGCGTCTGTTCGCCCCCTACACCAAGCAATGCGACAAGAACTTCAATAATCTGTTTGTCCCTTTCCGATGTGTGACCTCCGACGTATACCATAAACACAAGATAGTATGCAGCGAGGGTTCGCTGGGGGATGCGGTGAGAGCTTCGATGAGTTTTCCGCTCGTCTTCAAACCTATCAAGATGGATGGTGTGCTGGTATATGACGGGGGCATATACGACAACTTCCCGGTAGACGTCATGGAGCAGGATTTCAATCCTGACTTCATCATTGGAGTCAGCGTGAGTTCACCCGACACCCCTCCGCAGCAGAACGATGTATATTCTCAGTTGGAGGATATGATCATCCAGAATAACAATTACTCCGTGCCGGCAAAGAAGGGAGTGAAGATTCAGGTGCCGGTATTGAACTTCGGAGTCTTGGATTTCGGACAGGCCCGGGAGATATATGATATAGGCTATCGAACGGGATTGGAAATGGTGGATTCCATTAAGAAACGTGTGCGCTCCCGCGTAGCGCCGGAGGAAGTAAATGAACGCAGGCGCAGATTCGCGGAAGCCACACCTGCTGTGACTTTCGATTCTATCGCCGTCAGCGGAACCACCCCGATGCAAGCACGATTCTTACGCAAGCTGTTTGACCCGGATAAGGAAAAGTATATAGACCTGAATAAAGTGGAAGAGGGTTATTACAGGGCAATCAATACCCGCAAACTCTCCGATCTTCTTCCTCAGGCACAATTCGGACCTAAGGGAAATAATACTCTTCTTCTTGATGCTACTCTGCGCAACCGCTGGAGTTTTGGAATCGGAGGATGGATCACAAGCAGCACCAACTCTCAGCTGTATCTCTCGTTCGGTTATCGCACTCTGAGTTATAACTCGCTTAGCATGGATCTCAGCGGCTGGATTGGTCAGAGCTATTATGCAGGGCGTCTCGGAGGAAAATTNGAGCTTGCAGGAGAGACTCCGTCTGACGTTAGTCTTGAGTTTGTGGCCAGCAGGCAGAAGTATTATGATTCGGAGCTCCTGTTTTATGAGAACTCCACACCGAGTTTCATCTCTGACACACAGGTATTCGCCCGTGCCACTTACACTCGACAGGCAGGTATGTCGGCCAAATTATACGGTTCATTCGGCTGGGGCTATCTTGGTGACAGTTATTTTCCGACCAATATCGCAGACTTCTCAAGAATAGCAAAAGATAAGACTCACTATTCGGCCGGAGAATTGAGACTTGGAATGGAGAGTGACAATCTGAACGACCCGATGTATCCTAATGGAGGAAAATGCTGGAAGGCGGAGATGTTGGGAAGTTATGAATACACCCGCTATATGCCGGAGGGGGACAAATCACGAGAGGTGAAATATGGAGCTCACCCTACCCTATCGTTGCAGCTGGCTTGGAAACAATATTTCGGTATAAGCCGTCATTTCTCAGTCGGACTAATGGCGCAGGGACTTGCAACACTTGAAAAGCTCTATCAAGACTATACTGCCACACTGGTACACTCCGCAGCTTTCGCCCCTACGCCTTCTACCCGCAACTACTTCAATATAGCATTCCGCAGCGACAACTATGTGGCGGCCGGTGTGTCGCCCGTGTGGAATCCCTTCGGGAAATTTCAGCTTCGCGGCGACTTCTTCGCCTTCTCACCCTTCCGTGATATAAGCCAGAATGCCGAGGGTATGGCAGTATACGACGGAGGGTTCCGTAAAGTGGAATTTATCGGGGAGGCGGCGGCCGTCTACAATTTCTCCTTCGCGAGTCTGTCGGTCTACGTCAACTATCTCTCCAACCCGGCGCGCAACTGGAACTTCGGACTTAATCTCGGGCTCTACTTCCAGGCTCCGAAATTCCTCAGAAACTGAAGAATATATTATTCTCCTTCATCAATATGGCAAAAAAAGGAATCACGTATAAGCAGGTGATTCCTTTTTTTACTTCTTTCTATATGTCGGATAAGTATCCAACATCATTGCAATCCATTATCTATTGTGCAATAGAACTTCCTTGTCTCTGAACTCAAGATCGGTCACGACCTTCTCTCCCAGAAAATTCCACGAATAAATAGTAAAGTGTTGGGAAAAAACAGGGGGGACAATATCGTTAAATCGAAATCGTCCCCCCCCCTTGAGAAGTATAAAATATGAAGTGATGTATTCAGCTTAGCCGATAGTTATGCTTAACATGGATGCGAGCGCAGAATTGCTGACGGCATCGAAGCAATACTGGTAGATGTAAGGAACGAGGCCGAAGAAGATAATTCCTGCGACACAGAGCCCGAGAGCAAGACGCTCGCTGCAGTCACTGCGGAAATTCTCAATAACCGGTTCGTCGCCGGAGATCCACATTGCTTTCACTACAAGCAGATAGTAGTAGAGCGAGATGATGGTATTGATAAGGGCGATGAGAACAAGCATGTAGAGAGCCATGGAGTTGGAACCTGTCACGCTTGTGAAGATGAGAATCTTTGAGAAGAATCCTGCAAAGGGAGGAATACCCGCGAGTGAGAACATGGCGAGAGTCATGGCGAATGAAAGCCAAGGATTGGTCTTGTGAAGACCGTTGTAGTCATCCATTCCGATCTTTCCGGTCTTATTCTCAATCATAGAGATGACAGAGAATACTCCAAGGTTGCTGACTACATATACAAAGATGTAGAAGAACATGGAGGCAAGTCCGAGAGAATCAGCTGCCATTGCACCGAGCATGATATAGCCGGCTTGCGAAATTGATGAGAAAGCCATGAAGCGTTTCATGTTCTTCTGACGGATCGCAAAAAGGTTGCCGACAGTGATGGTGAGGATAATCACCGCATAGAGCATCCACTCCCAAACTTCCGAGTAGAGTGCGCCGAAGCACTGAACGAAGATGATGAAGAATGCCACAGCAGCTGCGCCTTTTGAAATGACGGAAAGATAAGCTGTGACAGCCGTGGGAGCACCCTGATATACATCAGCTGTCCAGAGATGGAAAGGCACGAGTGAAAGTTTGAAACCGATACCGGCAAGCACGAAGGCTATAGCGCAGATGAGAAGGCCGTTGATATTGCCGCTGTACAGAGCTACGGCAATATCGTTGAAGTAGAGCGAGCCTCCTGAGAACGCGTAGACGAGTGACAGACCGAAGAGAAGAATCGCAGAGGAGAAGCAGGCTGTCAGGATATACTTGATTGCTGCTTCATGGCTCTCATAGTGATTCTTATTAAACGCCACCATCGCTGCCAGAGGAAGTGATGCTGCCTCCAGACCGATGATGAAGAGCAGGAAATGGCGAGCGGACACCATAAGGAACATACCGAAGAGAGTCACGAGCAACAATTCGTAGAACTCTCCTTTTCTGATAGCCACCTCGTCGGATTCAACCCACTTGGCAGACTGCAGGAAGACGATGAATACGCCTACACAGAGAATAGCTTTCAGAGCGTTAGTGGCAGTGTCGTTGACATACATTCCGCCGAACACCTCGTTGCCACAAGCCGGCACAAGCCAGATGGCAATCGTGCCGAGACCGAAGAGGACAGTGGTGAGCGGAGTCAGGAACTTCTTTGATGAGCCATCCTTAGAGAAGGTATCGCAAAGGAAGACCACCAAGAAAATCCCCAGTATGATAAGCTCGGGGATCATAGCCCCAAATTGAGAATAATCCATTGTCGTAGATGTTGTTATTTTTTCAATACCTTAGATAGCGTTCTGGATAGCATTAACGATTGGGCCGAAGCTGAACTGTATCGTCTCGTTAATCCAGTTGGGGAAGCATCCGATGCCGGCGATGCAGAGGATAAGCGTCACAGTGGATAGACGCTCAAACCATGTTGCGTCAGTCAGTGCGAGATGATGCTCGTCATAGACAGGGCCGAGGAGAAGTTTGCCGACAACTCTGAGGATATATACCGCTGTGATAACGATAGAACAAGTAGCGGCAATGACGAAGGCACGATGGAAGAAATCGGCATCCTGGAATGATCCGAAGAAAATTGTCATCTCGGCGACAAAACCGGAGAGACCGGGAAGACCGAGAGATGCGAAACCTGCAATCATGTAGCAGACGCCGAGATAAGGCATAATCTTCATGAGACCACCCATCTGGCGGATATCACGAGTGTGAGTTCTTCCGTAGATCATACCGATGAGCGCAAAGAAGAGAGCTGTCATCAGACCGTGTGAAAGCATCTGGAGGATAGCACCTGTCATTGCAGTGGTGTTAAGCATCAGGATTGCGAAGAGCACCATGCCGCAGTGAGACACTGAGGAATAAGCGTTGATATACTTAAGGTCGGTCTGTACGCAGGCAGAGAAGGCACCGTATACAATAGAAATACCTGTGAGTACGATGAAGATCCAAGCGAGTTCGTTGGCAGCCTGGGGAAGAAGATAGATAGCGATTCGGAAGCATCCGTAGCCACCGAGCTTCATAAGCACGCCGGCATGGAGCATGGAGACTGCTGTAGGCGCACAGGCATGACCGTCGGGACTCCAAGTGTGGAAGGGGAACATCGCACCGAGCACACCGAAACCAACGAATGTGCAGCAGAAGAGAAGATTCTGCCAGGAAGGATCAACGGAATTATTGGCTGCAATTTCAAGGATGTTCCATGTCTTTTCCATGCCTTCGGGAGCGGAATGCCAGTAAATGCCGAGCAAGCCGAGCATCAGGAAGGCAGAACCACCCATAAGCATGAGAGTCAGCTTCATGGCTGAGTACTCCTTGCGCCCTGTGCCCCAGACTCCGATAAGGAGATACATCGGGATAAGAGCCACCTCATAGAACATGAACATCGTAAAGATGTCGATGGAGATAAAGAAACCGAACACACCAGTGGAGAGAAGAGCAAACCAGAGGAAGAAATTCTTGGGAAGCGGGTTGATCTTCCATGAGGCGAATGTGCCTGCGAATACAATCACAGCCGAGAGAAGAAGCATCAATACCGAAATACCGTCAACACCGACAGCAAGGTGAATATTAAGCGGAGCATACCACATCCAACTGCCCGTGAAGAGCATCTCGTCGTCAACACCCATTTCGCGCAGACGAAGGAAGTCGCAGCAGAGCCAGATAGCAAGGCCCATCAGCACAGTCGAACCCACCACCATCACAGTGCGAATGGCATTCATACTGCTGTTACGGCATACGCCAAGTCCGGCCATCATGAGGATGGGGACTATGACAAACCATATCAATATATTTCCGAACATAATTTTCTAAATATTAAAAGTTGCAATATGAATTCACACATTAGAGAAGACAAATCCATACGATAGCAGCGATAGCAACCGCGCCGGCAAAATACCAGGCGACATAACTCTGGATGCTTCCGCTCTGCATTCCGCGAATAGCGTAAGAGGACTTCTGAGTGATTTTAGCAAATCCGTCCATAGTGGCGTCAATTACATGACGGTCGAACCAAGCTATGCTGCGGCAGATTATACCGAAGATGATCTTGTGGGTGATGAACTGATAGATTTCATCCCAATAGAATCTGCGATGGGCTGCCTGCCAGAGACCGGGAAGAGCATTCTTCATGCGTGCGGGCACGTCATTCTTACGCAGATAAAGCTTCATTGCGATAAGGATGGAGACGACAGCCACAGAGATTGAAGTCACTGCCACAGTAGGCTCGATGTGGATAATGTAGGGAGCACCGTTCCAAGTCACGAGTTCACCGAATGGAATGAAACCGGCCACACAGCTGACGAGAGCAAGGAAGATGAGCGGGAGCGACATCTGCCAGGGTGCGTCGTGAGGACGATGTTCCTTATAGTGAGGATTCTCTTCCCACCAGAAAACGAGGAAATACATACGGAACATATAGAAAGCAGTCAGACCTGCCACCATAGTCATCCATGCACCCCAGAACCAGTGGTTGGCAAACATCGCGGCAAGCATTTCGTCCTTGGAGAAGAAGCCCGAGAACGGAGGAATACCTGCGATAGCGAGACACCCGATAAGGAATGTCCAATGAGTAATGGGCATGTATTTTCTCATACCACCCATGGCGGTGTAATTGTTGGAGTGAACCGCATGGATAAGCGCGCCGGCTCCGAGGAAGAGAAGCGCCTTGAACATGGCGTGAGTGAAAAGATGGAACATACCGGCCATATATCCGAGGCCGGAGTAGTGTACACCCGGGAGGGGTTTGTCGTATGCCACGGCAATTGACACGAACATGAAAGCGATCTGAGAGATAGTGGAGAACGCGAGGATACGCTTGATGTCAATCTGAGCACATGCCACAACGGCAGCATAGAAAGCAGTGATAGCGCCTACAGCCGCGATGAAAATCATGGCATTCTCAACCACACAATATACCGGGAACATTCGGGCCACGAGATAGACACCTGCCACGACCATTGTGGCAGCGTGAATAAGCGCAGACACGGGAGTGGGACCCTCCATTGCATCGGGCAGCCAGATATGGAGAGGCATCATCGCCGACTTACCCATACCGCCTGTGAAGATCAGCACCATCGCCCAAGTAAGGACAGAGGCACCGAGGAAAGTGGCACCACCGGTGGAAGTGAGAACCGCCTCAGGATTGGAAGTCAAAGTGACGAAATCGAAAGTGTCGGTATAGAAAGAGAGGACGAGGATACCGATAAGGAAACCGAGGTCGGCGAAACGAGTGACGATAAACGCCTTCTTGGAAGCCGAAACAGCAGACGGGAGTTTATAATAGAAGCCGATGAGCAGATAGGAGCTGACACCCACAAGCTCCCAGAAGATATACATCTGGAAGATATTGGTGGCAACCACAAGGCCGAGCATCGAGAAGGAGAAGAGATTGAGGAAAGCGTAATAACGCTGGAATCCTTGCTCTCCCTCCATATATCCCCATGAATAGAGATGCACGAGGAAAGAGATAGTGGTGATGACCACCAGCATCATAGCTGAGATAGGGTCAAGCAGGAAGCCGATATTGACGATAAGCTTCTTGGTGAAAGCAAGCCATTCCACGTTGAAAACCTGGAACTGCTGGCGAATACCGTCGACGATAAAGTCAGGGGAGCCAGAGAAGAAATAAGTAAAGGCCACGATATAGGCAAGGGTCATAGTGGTGCCCATGCCCAGGATTCCGAGGATTCCGGCCATTTTTTTCGACATCTTCACTCCGCCGATTCCTAAGACGAGGAACATCGTCACCGGAATGGCCAAGATGAGGATCGGAAGTGTAATGTCCATATCTTAGAATTTCATTTTTGTAGTTTCACGAATATCGGTGCTTCCCACAGAACGATAAATATTGATTATTATCGCAATGGCGAGAGCAGTCTCAGCGGCAGCAATGGCAATGGCGAAAAGAGTGAACACCATACCCTCCATAGAGCCCGGGAAGAGAAAGCGATTGAATATCACGAAATTCAGGTCGGCCGAATTGAGCATAAGCTCGAGAGAGATGAGGATGGCCACCATATTTCTACGGGTAATGAAGCCGTAGACACCGCAAGCGAACATGAGAACGCTGGGTATAAGATACCATAATATGCTTAGATCCATAGTCGATTATCTTTTGCGGGCTACGACGACGCCGCCGATTATACAAGCGAGAAGAAGAACGCTGACCGCCTCAAAGGGCAGGAGATACTGGAAACGTTCAGAGCCGGTGAAGGCATGTCCGATCATTTCCATGGTGATCGGATCGGAGGCAGCGAGACACTGATTGATAGACATTCCGTCGAGAAGCGGCATATTGAAGAGCGCGAGGATGAGGAGCACGGATCCACAGACGCTGCAGCATATACCAACAGTCTTTCGATGGCTCGTAAGAGGGGCACTCTTCTCGTCGGGACGGTGGGTCAGAAGAATCGCAAACACGAATAGGACCATAATGCCGCCGGCATAGACGGCAATCTGCACTGCGCCCAGAAATTGATAGCCGAGTTGGAAATACATCACGGCTGTAGAAATGAGGGCGAAAAGCAGATAGGTCGCGGCCCGCAGAATCAAACGCGAACGAACCGCCATGAACGAGAAAACGATCATGGCGAGGGCTGCGCACAGATAGACTATCACATAGCCTGCGGGAGTAGAAGAAGAAATTCCTGCTAAATCCATTATGTTGTTCTGTTGTTGTCGGATGAAAGAGATTATTTGTCGGAAGCAGAAGCCTCGGGAGCATCATCTGCGGCCTTCGAAGCAGCCTCGGCGGCAGCCTTGGCGGCGGCTTCCTTCTCTGCCTTGATTTTTGCAGCCTTGGCCAGAGCCTCAGCTTTAATCTTGGCAAGCTTCTCAGGGTCTATCGCCGGCTTGGGCGCGGGTGCCGGAGCATCGTCGGCAGGCTCTGGACGATAGTTGAGCTGTTTCACGAGTTTATCACGAGTGAAGACAGCCTGCTCGAAATCATTTGTAAACTCAAGAGCATCCTGCGGACAGGTTGTGACGCACAGCATACAGAAAGTGCAGGAGCCGAGGTCGTAGAAATACTTGTCGAGTTTACGTTTTTTCTTACCATCAGGAAGGTCTACCATTTTAGTGGTGAGCTTGATGGTGCCGTTGGGGCAGTTCATCTGGCAGATGCCGCAACCGATACACTTATGACGACCTTGATCGTCATACTTGAGTGTAAGTTCCGCACGGAAGCGGTCGGGAATCTGCAGAGTGGCACGGTTCTCGGGATACTGTTCCGTGATCTTAGGGGTGACAAGCTCCTTGCCGGTCACCTCCATGCCCTGGACAAGGCTCTTGAGA
Source organism: Bacteroidales bacterium (assembly GCA_014800515.1). Taxonomy (GTDB): domain Bacteria; phylum Bacteroidota; class Bacteroidia; order Bacteroidales; family Muribaculaceae; genus Lepagella. Next base: position 25,521 of record JAAVFY010000019.1, on the reverse strand, counting down.
CCCTTGCCAACAGAAGAGAAATAATCCTTAATGCTACCCATATTTTGAGTGAGTTGTTAGTCGAAAGAAAAAATATAAATTATGATTCCGGCGAATCATGAAACGTCATTAACGCTCCACCTGACCTCCAAGAATATCAAGAAGCTCGGTAGTGATGCCCTGCTGACGCAATTTATTGAATTCAAGCTGAAGTTCTTCCTGAAGCTTGCGGGCATTGTCGTTGGCGGCCTGCATTGCCATGACTCTGGCAGCCTGTTCGGAAGCTCGGTTCTCAATAGTGATCTCCTGCATTGTGGAAAGCACAAACATCGGAAGCACCTCGTTGAAGATACTGTTGGGATCGGGCTCGAAGATATACATCTTATTCTCCTCCTTGCGGTCGGCGGCCGACGCATCTTCGAAAATGTTGGCAGTGCTCACGGGGAAAAGCGGATCAATCGACAACGTCTGACGTGAGATAGAGTGGAACTTCATATAGACCACCTCTACCCTATCAAGCGTGCCGTCAAGGAAAAGATCCTGCAATGTGTGGGTGAAATCATTCACAGCCTGACCTTCCATCTTGGAGTTCACCCCGGGAAGCACACGCACTTCCACGTCTGACTTGGCAAGCCGATGACAGGCAGCCGCCATTTTCTTACCGATCGGGAAAATAGTGATCTTCACATCCTTTCCGTAGCGTTCGCGGAGATCGGAGAGTTGCTGGAGCACCTTTTTAAAGATATTTACATTATAGGCACCGCAGAGGCCGTCGTCCGAACCGAACACCACAAGGCCAACCGACTTCACCTCCCTTTCGAGAGTGAGAGGAGAGTTGAAATTATCCCCGGCCTCAAGAATATGGCCCATGATCGATTTGATCTGGTTCTTAAAAGGAAGGAGCTGCTTGAGCGCGCGCTCATTCTTATGTACTTTCGCTGAAGAAATCATCTTCATGGCACCCGTGATCTTCTCACTTGAAGCTACGGAGCCGATACGAATTTTAAGTGCCTTAAGAGTGGCCATCTGAAGTTATATTGTTTTAAAAGTTGCTATTCAGTTTTCAAACGAGTGCCTACCGAGGCCGCGAGGCCGCGGCAGGCGTATTGACACCGGCCGGAGCGTGATATTCACCGCCCGGTGTGATAAGAGTATTAAAAAAGAATCAGAAACGTGCAGACACCTCGGCGGCACACTGACGGATCTTCTCCTGAACGTCATCGGTCAGACGACCGTTCTTGATCTCATCGAGCACCTCCTTCTGGTATTTTGCCTTCACAAGCTGAATGAACTGCTCCTCGAATTCCTTAATTTTCTCTACAGGCACTTTCTCCATGAGGCCATTGACACCACAATAGATGACTGCCACCTGATTTTCCACAGGCCAGGGATGATATTGCGGCTGAATCAGCAGCTGCTGGTTCTTACGACCTGTGTCGATCACCTTAGCGGTCACCGGGTCGATGTCGCCACCAAACTTAGTGAACGATTCCAACTCACGGAACTGTGCCTGAGCAATCTTCAGAGTACCGGCCACCTTCTTCATAGGCTTGATCTGAGCGTTACCACCTACACGCGACACGGAGATACCCACATTGACTGCAGGACGAATACCCTGGTTGAAGAGAGACGTCTCAAGGAAGATCTGACCGTCGGTGATAGAGATAACGTTAGTCGGGATATAAGCTGAGACGTCGCCGGCCTGAGTCTCGATGATCGGGAGAGCAGTGAGCGAACCGCCACCCTTCACGAGAGGTTTCATCACCTCGGGGAGGTCGTTCATCTCAGAAGCCACCTCCTGATTGTCAATAATCTTAGCGGCACGTTCCAACAGACGTGAGTGGAGATAGAAGATATCACCGGGATAAGCCTCACGGCCGGAGGGACGCTTAAGGATAAGAGAAATCTCACGATAAGCCACAGCTTGCTTTGAGAGGTCATCATAGACGATGAGTGCGTCGCGACCTGAATCGCGGAAATACTCGCCGATGGCCACACCGGCGAACGGAGCCCAGTAGCGCATGGCAGCCGAGTCGGAAGCTGTAGCAGCGACAACGACTGTATAGTCCATGGCACCAAACTTCTCAAGCGTATGCACGAGAGAAGCGATAGAAGAAGCTTTCTGACCGATAGCAACGTAGATGCAATATACGGGCTTTCCGTCAAGATAGTTCTGACGCTGATTGATAATAGTATCGATAGCGATAGCGGTCTTACCGATCTGACGGTCGCCGATGATAAGCTCACGCTGACCACGACCGATAGGAATCATCGAGTCGACAGCCTTAAGACCGGTCTGGAGAGGCTGGTTCACAGGCTGGCGATAGATAACACCGGGAGCCTTACGCTCGAGCGGGAGACGGATAAGCTTCCCTTCGATGGGTCCTTTGCCGTCGATAGGTTCGCCAAGGATATTGATGACACGACCGAGCAGCCCCTCGCCCACAGGTATAGAAGCAATCTCACCCGTGCGACGCACCGACATATTTTCAGTCACTTCATTCACTTTGTTGAGGAGCACGACTCCGACGTTGCTTTCCTCGAGGTTGAGGGCCACACCGGTGGAGCCATTCTCAAACTCCACGAGCTCGTTGCTCTTCACATTTTCGAGGCCATAGACATGGGCAACGCCGTCGCCGACCTCGAGAACAGTGCCGACCTCCTCGAACGCCACTTTAGAATTGACGTTTTCGAGTTGCTGCTTTAAGATATCAGATATTTCGCTGGGGTTGAGCATTATTGATTGCTTCTTAAAAGGTTAAGACGAAGTTGTTCGAGTTCGTTGCTGACAGACGCATCCATTCTGAGCGAATCGACATCAATGACAAATCCACCGATAAGTTCGGACTTCACCTCGTATGAGAACTCGAGAGTGGTGTCAGGGAATGCCTTGACTACAACATTACGGATTTTGTCCATCTCAGCATCGTTGAGATTGGCGGCAGTCGTGATCTTCACCTGAGAGATGCGATTGGCCTCGCGATAAATGTCGCGGTAAGCCAGAGCCATCAGATAAGCAAACTGCTCGCGATGAAGCTCGATAATAAGCTTCACAAACCCACGGTAATCATTTTCGGCGTTCTCGCCGGCGGCCGCGATGAGGAGTTCCTGCTTGTCGGCAGCGCTCACGAAAGGATTCGCAAGTACCTTCTGCAAGTCAGGATTCTTCATGAAAGCGCCGATGACGACCTTCATCTCGTCGTAGACCGCCTTGGCGTTGCCCTTCTCAAGAGCGAACTTATAGAGGGCCTTGGCATAGCGCCGGGGAATCAGACCATTTACCATAGGGCTTAATTTTTCTCAATTTCGTCCAACAATTTATTTACAAGTTCACTCTGCGCCTTATCATCCTTAAGCTGATTGCGCACCATCTTCTCTGCGATATCGATGGAGAACTTGCTGACTTCGTTTCTGAACTGAAGTTCAGCTTCCTTGCGTGACTGTTCAATCGACACTTTGGCGGCATCCATGACTTTCTTAGCCTCGAGGCTTGCCTCATTACGGGCTTCCTCAATGATCTGAGACTTCATTTTAGCCGCATCACGCAACATTTCAGCCTGGCGCTGCTGAGCCTCCTCGACATATTTCTGCGCCTCGGCGCGGGCGTTGTCGAGCTGCTCCTTGGCCTGACGTGCATATTCGACACCCTTGTCGATAGTATCGGCGCGGGCGTCCATGTTATTCAGGATCACGGGCCATCCCCACTTCCAGAGAATTATGAAGAGGATGATGAAGGCTACGAACATCCAGAATACCAGACCGAAATCGGGCGTGAATAATTCCATTCTGATATTTAGATTAAAGAATTATCTCTCGAATGCGGAGAATCAGAGGAAGAGTGCGAGTGCAGACACGATCACAGCAAAGAGGGCAACACCCTCGATGAGGGCAGCGATCACGATCATAGAAGAACGGATGTCGCCGGCAGCCTCAGGCTGACGTGCGATAGCCTCCATAGCGGAGCTACCGATTTTACCGATACCGATACCGGCTGCGATGGCTGCGATGCCGGCGCCACAGGCTGCGCCGAGGGCTGCGAGAGGAGCAACTGCTGCTAAGATCATTGATAACATAGCTGTAAGATTTTTTAGTTGTTTTATTTGATTTAATTGATTTTGTCTTTAGTAGAAGAAAAAGCGGACGCTTCAGGCATTATCAAGAACCCTCCGCTCATATTAAGAGTGTAATGTCCGGTTCTTTCAAGCTTCAATTGCATCGTGCTCGCCGGCTTCATGTTCGTGGCCCTCTTCCTGCGCCATGGCGATAAACATCGTGGAGAGCATTGTGAACACGTATGCCTGGATAAAGCTCACAAGCACGTCGATGAGAAGCATGAATATTGTGAACAGCACAGAGATCACCGTGGAGGCGCCGACAGCAGCCGAGCCGAAAGCGGCGAAAATGAAGATTAGCACGGTAAGCGTGATGACGATCATGTGACCACCCATCATGTTGGCAAACAGACGGACGCAAAGTGCAGCCGGCTTTGTGAAGATACCGAAGATCTCGATAAGCTGCATGATGGGAAGCGGACACTTCAGGAACATCGGCACATCAGGCCAGAAAATCTCCTTCCAGTAGTGCTTCTTTCCAAGAACATTGGTGACGATAAATGTCAGCACCGCGAGCACGAGAGTCACCGCGATATTACCCGTAAGGTTGGCACCGCCGGGGAAGATCACGATAAGGCCAAGGAGGTTCATCACAAGAATAAAGAAGAAACAAGTCAGCAGAAAGGGAGCGAACTTGCGGCCTTTCACCGCACCGAGAGTACTCTTGATGACACCGGTGTAAACGAAGTCAATAAGCATCTCCATGAAGCCCATGCCCTTGCGCGGAGCCTTGAAGCCCTTACGTGCATACCACCTCACAACACCCATGACCATCATAGTGACAATCACAGTAGTGATGAAGAGAGCAAGCACATTCTTAGTGATTGAAATATCCCAAGTTTTATACTCACGATAGTAGGCACCGTCAACGTAGGCATAGCCCGGCACGGCAGCGACACCGCCGTGCACTTCGGCACCTTCCTCAGCTTTCTCAAAAGCTTCCTGATCCTGAGCGGAAGTCAGCGGGAAAAGCTGCACAACCTTGTTCTTATTAGCAGAAGTGTGAGGTGCGATAGAGAAAAGATAGGTCTTGCCGTCACGCTCCACTTTATGAATGACGCTGACAAGCTCCTCCTTTTCCCAACCGGTCTTGAGATCCTTAACGATCTCAACCTCGGTCAGCTTTGCAGAAGAGAAGCAGAACCATTTGCCGTCCTCGGCACGCACAATCACTGGAAGCGGGATACGGTAGACATGGGAGAAAGGCACCTCCCAGCCGTAGCCGTCACCGAGGTGATGGAAAATGATTTCCTTCACATCGAGTCCTGACTCCTTCTCATCCTCAAGCACGGGTTCGGCATTCTCCACCGTATTCACCTTTTCCTTCTCCTGAGCCAAAGCCGGGGAGGCAGGCAGCAGGAACAAGGCGGCGAGAAGAAGTGCAAATATGGAAAACTTTTTTCTCATCATCTCAGAATTAATAGATGCACACCGACACCACATTATTATCGACATCGGCAAGACCGCCCTTGATATCGTAAGACATCTCGCGGCCCTCGGAAGTGCGGAACACAACCTTACCGGCATTGAGTACCGAAATGAGGGAGGCATGATTCCGGAGCACGGTGAAAGAACCGAGCACACCCGGGAGAGTGACCGATTCGGCCTCTCCTTTGAACATCACCTCATGGGCAGATATGATTTCAAGTGTCATCTCTTTAGGAAAATAAACGAGTTAGTCACTTACTTGACATCGGCAAGCATCTTCTTACCCTTCTCGATAGCCTCGTCGATAGTGCCGACATTGAGGAAAGCCTGCTCGGGATACTCGTCAAGTTCTCCGGAGAGAATCATCTTGAAGCCGCGGATAGTCTCGGCGAGCGGAACGAGCACACCGGGAAGACCCGTAAACTGTTCAGCCACATGGAAAGGCTGCGAGAGATAACGCTGAGCGCGACGTGCACGTGCCACAACCTGCTTATCCTCATCAGAGAGCTCGTCGATACCAAGAATAGCGATGATATCCTGGAGGTCGTTATATTTCTGAAGGAGTACTTTCACCTGCTGAGCTACATTATAATGCTCCTCTCCGATGATATTCGGGTCGAGGATACGAGAAGTAGACTCCAGAGGATCCACCGCGGGATAGATACCAAGCTCAGCAATCTTACGCGAAAGCACCGTAGTGGCGTCAAGGAAGTTGAATGTGGTAGCCGGAGCCGGGTCAGTAAGGTCATCGGCAGGCACATAGATAGCCTGTACAGAAGTAATAGAGCCCTGCTTCGTAGAAGTGATTCGCTCCTGGAGCGCACCCATCTCAGAGGCAAGAGTAGGCTGATAACCTACGGCGGAGGGCATACGGCCAAGAAGAGCCGACACCTCAGAACCGGCCTGAGTGAAACGGAAGATATTGTCGATAAAGAGAAGCACGTCCTTACCGCCGCCACCGCCATCGCGGAACTGCTCAGCGACAGTCAGACCCGAGAGAGCCACACGCAGACGAGCACCCGGGGGCTCATTCATCTGGCCGAACACGAGAGTGCCCTGCGACTTCTCAACTTCCTTCATATCCACATCGGCGAGATTCCACTCGCCTTTCTCCATACCCTCCTGAAACTTCTCGCCATACTTGATAACGCCGGACTCGATCATCTCACGAAGAAGGTCGTTACCCTCACGGGTACGTTCACCAACACCGGTAAACACCGAGAAACCGTTGTGACCCTTGGCGATATTATTGATAAGCTCCATGATAAGCACCGTCTTACCTACACCGGCACCACCAAACAGACCGATCTTACCACCCTTGGAATAAGGTTCGAGAAGGTCGATCACCTTGATACCCGTTGTAAGGATCTCCGTAGAGATAGCAAGGTCGTCGAAAGCAGGTGCGGGCTGATGGATAGAGCGGAGGTCGTCTCTCTCAATAGGAGCAAGACGGTCGATAGGCTCACCGATAACATTAAGGAGACGGCCCTTAACCTGATCTCCGGTCGGCACCGCGATAGGACGTCCGAGGTTTTCTACTTTGACGCCACGGCGGAGGCCGTCGGTACTCTCCATGGCAACACAGCGAACGGTGTCCTCACCGATATGCTGCTCCACTTCGAGAATAAGTGTCTCGCCGTTGTCACGCTCCACTTTGAGTGCGGAATAGATAGGAGGAATATTCTCCTTGCCGCCCTCAAAAGAAACGTCGATAACCGGTCCGATCACCTGAGTCACTGTTCCGAAATTAGCGCTCATAATTCTTAATGGGAAATTTTATAGCTGTTATTATTGTTATTCAGATATAAGAAAAGGTCAACACCCAATCTATGGTCAGTGCATGAAAATGTCTTACGCGCCTAATCAGAAGTGCCAGCCCATAGCCACACACACCGCCATAAGAACGAGATTGGCAAGAGAGAGAGGCATGAGATACTTCCACTCGAAAGCGAGCATCTGGTCAATACGAACACGCGGGAAGGTCCACTTGAACCAGATGATGATAAACGACACGAAGATCGACTTTCCGAGGAACCATACAATAGAAGGAATCCAGTCCATCACATTGTTGAAGCTCTCCCATCCGGGGATATGCAGAGGCATCCAGCCACCGAGGAACATCATTGAGGCGATACCACTGACGATAAAGAGATTCAGATACTCCGCGAGATAGAAGAAACCGAAATGAATGCCGGAATACTCAGTGTGATAACCGGCCACAAGCTCATGTTCAGCCTCCGGAAGGTCGAAAGGACCACGGTTGGTCTCGGCAGTGGCAGCAACCACATATATAAGGAAAGCGATAATAGCCGGAATATGTCCGCGGAAGATGAACCAAGCGGAATTCTGCTCAGCCACAAGGGTATTGATATTCATAGAACCGGCAAGAATCACAATAGTGATAATGGCCAGACCAAGAGAAATCTCATAGCTGATCATCTGTGCGCCACTTCGCATCGCACCGATAAGAGTATACTTATTATTGGATGCCCATCCGGCGAGAAGAATGCCGAGTACACCTACAGAAGAGACAGCGAGGATAAAGAAGATACCGATATTATAATCGATTATCTGCAAACCGCGTCCCCAAGGCAGACAGGCAATCATCACAATAGAAGAAGTAATGACGATATAGGGAGCGAGTTTAAAGAGGAATTTGTCAGTACCCTTAAGCGAGATAAGCTCTTTAATGAGCATCTTAAACACATCGGCGAAAAGCTGGCAAAGACCCCATTTGCCGACACGCATAGGTCCGAGACGACACTGGAACCACGCACAGAGCTTGCGCTCGTAAAAGATATAGAAGATAGCGAGGACAGTGTAAGCAAGAAGAATTGCCACGCCTATGAGCACACACTCAACGATGACCGTGAGCCAGTCAGGCATAAAGCTCAGAAACCAATTATTGAGCTCACTTGTCCATATTCCGAAGTTAAACATGATTCTGAAAAAATTTCTGATGTTAACGTTGTCCTATAAGGAACGGGAGAGAGTTAAATTGTTAATCACAAGTTGGCAACCACAGTCACTTTACAAGTGTATCCCATGTGCCCACCACTCTATCGTGAGGGAGGAAAGAGAAAAAGAAGAGTAAAGGAGAAATACGATATATCAATAATCATGTCGGGCGGCGAAGTTCAGGCATGATTATGTCAGAACCCCGCCGACCGGCGTTATCATTATCTGTCAATATCCGGAATAACGAAGTCAAGAGCCGCACCAATCGTAATAAGGTCGGCAATCATGTGGCCCCTGCAAGTCAGATCCATCACACCGACAAGGTTGAAACACGGGCTCTGGAAGTGAACGCGGAAGGGAGTCTTGTTGCCATCGGATTCGATATATACTCCGAATGTGCCACGCGAAGCCTCAACCTGCTGATACCAACGGCCTGCGGGAAGCTTGATAATCTTCGGCACCTGAGCGCGGATATCGCCGGCAGGAATATTATCAACAAGCTGCTCAAGAATCTTGATACTCTCCTCAATCTCACGCATACGCACCATATAACGGGAGAAAGAGTCACAGCCCGTCTCGAGAACTTCCTCGAAGCGCACGCGATCGTAGGCAGCATACGGGTGCTTCTTACGGCAGTCGCAGCTCCAGTTCGAGCCGCGTCCCGAAGGACCGGTGATAGCGTAATTGATAGCGTCATCCTTGGTAAGCATACCGACATTCTTCAGACGGTTCTGAGCGATAACATTACCGGTGAATACCTTATGATATTCTTTAAGACGCTCAGGCATAATTGCGATAAGAGCCTTGACATCCTTTACAAAGTCAGGATGAAGATCAGCGATCACACCACCGATAACGTTATAATTCATTGACATACGAGCACCACAGGTCTTCTCGAAAATATCGAGTACCTGTTCGCGCTCACGGAAGCCATAGAAGAAGGCAGTGGTGGCGCCAAGGTCCATCGCAGTACATCCGAAAGCGAGAAGATGAGAAGAGATTCGCATCAGCTCATCCATCATAGTACGGATCACTACCGCACGCTCAGGAACCTGAAGGCCGAGAGCCTTCTCGATACACATACAGAGACAATGACGGTTCTGATGAGCCGACATATAGTCCATACGGTCAGTGAAGTGAAGGATCTGAGGATAGCCCAGTGATTCACAAAGTTTCTCAATACCACGGTGAATATAACCGGACACTACATCTACCTTCTTGACAATCTCACCGTCGACAGCACATCTGAAGCGCATCACACCGTGAGTGGACGGATGTTGCGGGCCGATATTGACCACATAATCATCCGGGCCGAACACCTTTGCGGGCACCTTAAGCACCTTTCCGTCAGGCTGTTCGATATATGCAACGGTGTCATCCTCATTCTTTTCATCATCCAGCGGCACAGGATTAAGTTCAGGATTGCTGTCATAATCCTTACGCAGGGGATGGCCCTTCCAGTCATTGCGCAGGAAGAAGCGACGCATATCGGGATGATTGATAAACTTGATGCCATAGAAATCGTAGACCTCACGCTCCTGGAAGTTTGCCACTTTCCAGAGCGAGGCCACACTATGAATCATAGGATTCTTTCTGTCGGCCACAGCCACCTTCACAGCGAGCATATCCCACTTATGAGAAGTGGAAGTGAAATAATAAACCACGCCGAGAGAGTCATTCCAGTCCATACCGACCACAGCCGAAAGGACATCGAAATCAAGTTCGCGGTTATCCTTGAGTTCCTTCGCGAGAGCGAACCAATCAGGTTCAGGGACATTTACCAGCAGGCAATCTCCCTCCTCGAAAGTGGCCGAAGGGCAAAGCCGGCCGATTATATCTTTTATATCGCTCATTTTATATATATGATACGAGAGTGAGTAGCTAAATATATGAATACTTCAGGGGGCACTGCGAAGATTACTCGTCGATGAGGCCGCGTTCCTCCGGATGCTTCTCGAAGAACTCCTCGATTTTCTCCTTACGGTTGACACCTCCGAAGAACTTCTGCACCTTGATTTTACGCTGAAGCTGCATCAGGCCGTAGAAAAAAGCCTCCGGACGGGGAGGGCAGCCCGGGATATAGACATCGACCGGAAGAATCTTGTCGACACCCTCCACCACGCAATAAGAATTCTTGAACGGACCGCCGGAGACAGCACATCCGCCGCAGGCGATGACATACTTCGGTTCGGCCAGCTGCTCATAAAGACGAATCACGGCCGGAGCCATACGGTGTACAATAGTGCCCTGCACCATAATATAGTCAGCCTGACGAGGAGAGTTACGAGCCACCTCAAAGCCAAAACGCGCCATATCATAGCGTGCGGCGCCGAGGCTCATAAACTCGATAGCGCAACAGCTTGTGCCGAAAGTAAGCGGCCAGAGGGAGTTGGCGCGTCCCCAGTTTATAAGCTGGTCGAGCTTTCCGACCATCACATTAGTGCCCGATGCATTCAATTCCTCAACGAGCTTGTCTATATACTCGTTGTCCTTGAAATCATCACGGGTCATGCTTTTGATTTTCACGTCCATTTCAAAGCTCCTTTCCGCCAGGCGTAGGCCAGGCCCATGATAAGCACAAACATAAAGATACCGATGCAGAGAAGACCTTTAGGTCCGAGCTGATTATCAACCACAGCCCAGGGATAAAGGAATACAGTCTCCACGTCGAAGATGAGGAAGAGGATTGCGAAGATGTAATAGCCGGCCTTAAACTGAATCATTGATTCACCGCGGGTAGGAATACCACACTCGAAGGGCTCCGACTTCTTTACTGAATACGATTTCGGAGAAATCAGCTTGGCAATCAACAAGGCAGCGAACACAAGCACGATACCCGTCAGCGTGGCGGTTACCGCAAGCGTGTTGTTGCCTATCTCCAACAATAGATTCATATATTCGTACAAGTATTAGTTAGTTACTCATATTATGGTCATCATTGCCCTAATTGCGCAAGGGCAACAATTTTGTGCAAAGATACTTAAAAAATCTTAAACGCAAAAATTTTCTTTACACACCGCTACACACCGCCATAAACTAATCACTTGCAAATTTCCACGTTTACACCTCATAAACCTTTATATCACAGAAGTTTCAATAGCAAATTTCCATTCATGACGTATCATATTATCTCAACTGAATTTTTTAAAAAGATATTTGTCAAGAATAAAGAGGGGCAAATACCTGCGACGGTATCTACCCCTCTTCATAACGTCATCCACAAAATCAGATAGTTCTTATTTGGAAGGGCGCACCGCACTTCCTTCGAAAGAGCCCTTAAAAACAGTAGCTACAGTGTATTCGCATCTCACCTTGGTAAGGTCGGAATTTGACGAAGCGATAGAGAACGAATTAAAGGAGTATCGCGGATTGGGAGTAGACGCGTCAGTGCCCTCGAATGTCTCGGGCACAATATCTGTACCGCTCACCACAAACCCGGCATCGGAAGTAAATTCAACAGCGAGGTCGCGGAGCACGATCCCCTTTAGAGCCGGTGCGGCCGGAGCGAATTTAGCATCGTAGAGCACCACATCAGCAGTCTTGCGAGAAGTATTGAACACGATACGATACATCATATCATCACTCTGATAAGCACTCATCCCATCCGTGTTACTGTCAGGGAAAGAGGTGACAGTTGAGCCGCCATAACATACGTCCACGGGCATTGACTTCACCTTGTAGGTGTTATTGAGTGTATACTGCATGAAAAGGCCGACGCTGAAGCTATACTCATTGCTCACACCGGGTGCAGGCCGTTTGAGATCGTAGATACCGTTGGTGAGATACATACTCAGATTATCTATCTTCACTCCTGCTGAAGTCATCGGCACATGGCTGCTGACATGGATTGTATTCACCACATAGCTGTCCTGAATCACAGCAGTTGAGAAAGGAACGCTGGCGGTCTCGAAAGATACATTGGAATGTCCGATTGATAATGACGCACACTGAATAGTCACGTCTCCACCAAGAAGATTATACGTCATGTTATACTTCGAGACGGAGGCTCCTGTCGAGCCTTCCTCACCGGCATATATACTCATGGTGGTATACTGCTCGTTTTGTTCGAGCTTACTGTCAGGTTCGTCATCACCGCAGGCAGTCATCAACCCACCGAGAATCAAGAGCGACAAGAGATATTTACAATTCATACTTATTTAGATTTTAGATTTCAGATTTTAGATTTTAGATTTCAGATTTTAGATTTTAGATTTCAGATTTCAGATTCAGATTTCAGAGAGAGAGATTCAGGAACTCGGGAGGCGCAGAGCAAGAGTCGCTCCAAACTGGATTGGTTTGCCCCGCTGAAGAAATTCATTACCCATAGACATGAAATAGAATGTATAGAAACGTGTGTCGGTGAGATTACGACCCCAGAGGGTCAGGCTCCATCTCCGCGCAGAGAGAGAAACTGACGCACCGAGCCGCGCATAAAAATTCTGGGAAAGAGAATTCGATTCGTTCCAATATATACTTCCGGCCCCACGGAGGTTCACATCAAAATTCAAGGCATCCGCCCAGGAAAGAGAAAGAGGAAGAGAATAGCTCACCTGCGCAAAAACCGTGTTTCGAGGCACGTAAGGAAGAAATTTGCCGGAAAAATCATTTATACCATTATAGAAACGGGTAAACCGTGCATTGGTATATCCATACGAGCCTACCACTGAAAGATTATCGACAGGCATCCACCTCAGAGAGAGTTCTCCGCCGAAACTTCGGGTACGTCCGGCATTGGTCATGATTCTTCCGGTCGTAGTGCCGTCCGGAAACATGGTCAGCTGCTGGTCCGTACATTCGATCAGGAAGATAGCGGCCTCCGCCGTCAGTCTCGAATCCGGGACCGACAGATGCGCGCCCACCTCGAAATTCCAGCTTTTCTCAGGGAGATAACTCACAATCTTATCGATATCATACGAGGCACCTATACCCATTATTCCCATAAGACGCTGCTGCAATACGTCAGAAAACATCTGCGTATTGAATCCACCGGCTTTATATCCCTTTGATATATTAAGGTATATATTTCCATCGGCTCTCCCGGTGAAATTCCATATCAGGGCCAGTCGGGGCATGAAGGTCAGGAAGTCATGATGGAGCGAGCCGGTGTCATCAATATCTATATCCACATGACGGAAAAGAGACTCCGGCATATTGTCAGCAGGACGGTGTAAAATGTCATATCCCGTATGACAAGATGAAAGATAGGACATGGAGACTCTCTCATAATCCAGACGACCGCCTAACGAGAGACGGAAATCGCCGAGAGTGAATTTCGACTCATGATAGGCCGACATACCCCATGATGGCATCTTGAAGTCAGAATCAAGCACAAATTCCCTTGAATCCCACCTCACGGGATAATCCGGATTGGCGTTGTTGCGATTGGACTCTATAAGAGAGGAGATACCCATATCCTTAAAAGTGACAGGAGCCTCCATGGAAAGATGCTTGTAGAACCCGAACACTCCTCCGAGCCACTGCCAGAAAGCATCCGGATCAGATGACCGGACCACCAGCTCCTCAGTCAGGGACGTCTCCTTCTTCCGCTGAGTCAGAGTGAAATAAGGAATAGGGAGAAAATCTTGGTCGAGTGTCATATTATCGTTGAGATACTGCACCGATGACACCGACGTCAGATCGAAACCGTCTCCACGGTGAGACACCGTGAGTCCGTCAGTGAGCAGGAACCGACGATAGAAACAGGTGTCATTATATGAAACCTCGCCTGTGCCCACATACTCGTAAGGGTATCCTCCTTGCCGGAGAAGCGAAAGGAAAAGAGTGTTACGCAGCGTCACCGAACCCGATGGATTCCAATGCTGCTTAAGCCTCAAACTTCCGTTTCGCTCCGTGTCAGTGAGAGAGCCGTCATAGGCATTACGAAAAAAACCGCCGGAATAAGAGAAAGCACCTACAGCGGAAGCTCCGAATTTAGAAGAGAAACGATGATACCAACCGGCGGAAGCTCTGAAAGAACGTCCGTTGCCCACCTCGGCCATCAGTCTCCAACCCTGCCATCTCATCGGCGAAAGGGTCGAGATATTGATAAGTCCGCCTATCGTGTTGCGTCCGAAGAGTGTGGACTGCGGTCCGCGCAACATCTCAACTTCCACAATATCCGGTATATCGAAATCAAACGCATCTTTATTAAGGATAGGCACATTATCCACATTCAGGCCGACAGCGGGCTGATCCATACGCGCACCGATACCACGCACATACATTGACGACGTGATTCTCGAACCATAATCCGGCATAAAAAAATTCGGCACAGCGTCAGATATACCCTTAATCTCGACAGCACCCAGTTTCTCAAGCTCGGAAGCAGAGAGAGTGGTAGAGGCCACCGGGCTGTCGAAAAGTTTCGTATCCGTCTTCATGGCCGAGACACTCACCTCATTGAGAAAGACAGTGTCCGCCGGATTGACAGAGACCCGCGAATCAGAGACAGGCGCCTCCGACGCAAACGAGACAGCACACGGCAGAAAGCCGTGCGACAGAATCGTGAGAACAAAATAAGGAACTGTTCTCCTTATCAAACGCCTGGTCCTTGAAATCATGCCGCAAAAGTAAGACTTCAGATTGAGGCATACAATCATCATTTATAATGATTTTGCAAGAACGATGAAAATTCGTTAATTTTGCAGGTAAGACCCCCTCTAAATTAGGGTCTCAGATTCCCCCTTCCCACATTATTATATGAAATCAATCAAAGAAATATATAAAATCGGCAAAGGCCCGTCATCGAGCCACACCATGGGGCCGCTGCGGGCATCCAAAATTTTTCGTGAGCGATACCCAGAAGCCTCGCGCTACGAAGTGACACTCTACGGCAGTCTGGCCGCCACCGGCAAAGGCCACCTCACAGACACCGCCATCCTCGAAGGGTTGGAATCAGAAAAGACACCGGTAGAGATAATATGGCGTGCCGAGATAGAGCTACCCCGTCATCCCAACGGTATGAGATTGCAGGCTTATAACTCCGAAGGAAAACTCGAAGGAGAAATGACAGTCTACAGCACCGGAGGCGGTGCTATAGAAATAGAAGGAGAGCCACAGACCGAAGGAACAGACATCTACGGCATGACCACCATGACCGAGATTCTAAACTATTGCCGGAAAACCGGGCTAAGCTACTGGGAGTATGTCGAAGAGACAGAAGGGTCGTCTGTCTACGATCATCTGTCAGAAGTATGGGAAGCCATGAAATCGGCCGTAGAGGCCGGTCTGGCACATGAAGGCAGATTGCCCGGCCCGCTCAATCTGCGCCGCAAAGCCCCCTCCTATCATGTGAAAGCCACAGGATATCGCGACAACATCCGAAGTCGAGGACTTGTCTTCGCCTACGCGCTTGCCGTCAGCGAAGAGAATGCCGGAGGAGGGCGTATAGTCACCGCCCCTACGTGTGGCTCATGCGGTGTGCTTCCCGGCGTGCTCTATCATCTGTGGAGCAGTCGCGGTTTTCCGGAGACACGTGTGCTCCATGCGCTTGCCACAGCCGGATTAGTCGGTAATATCGTGAAAGAAAACGCCAGCATCAGCGGAGCAGAAGTGGGTTGTCAGGGAGAGGTAGGTGTGGCCTGCGCCATGGCTGCAGCGGCCGCCAGCCAGCTGTTTGGAGGGAGTGTGGCCCAAATAGAATATGCTGCCGAGATGGGACTGGAACATCATCTCGGCATGACCTGCGACCCTGTATGCGGACTTGTGCAGATACCTTGTATCGAACGAAACGCCTACGCGGCAGCCCGTGCTCTCGATGCCAATATCTTCAGCAACTTCACCGACGGCAGTCATCGTGTCTCTTTCGATCGCCTCATACAGGTAATGAAAGAGACAGGCAAAGATCTTCCTTCCTTATATCGCGAGACCGGCACAGGCGGACTCGCCAAAGACTACGAGCAGATGTGATGAGCGATTTCAATATCCATACCCTCGGATGCGGGAGCGCAAAGCCCTCCTTGCGTCACACTCCCTCCTCTACTGTCGTAGACTATCGCGGCAATCTCTTCATGATCGACTGCGGCGAAGGGGCACAACTCGCCTTCCAACGCCAGCGGTTGAAATTCTCCCGTCTCGGCCACATCTTTCTGACCCATCTTCACGGCGACCACGTCTTCGGACTTCCCGGACTCATCGGCACTCTTGGTCTCTCTCAAGTAGGAGGAAGTCTTACAATCCACACCTTTGCGGAAGGGAAAAAAATACTGTCCGAAATTTGTAATTACTTCTGTCGTGAGCTGCCCTTCGAACTCAAGTTCAATGTTATCGCCCCCACCGATGCCGTGATCTTCGAGACCAATGCGCTCAGAGTCCGCACAATCGCCCTCGACCACCGTGTGCCCACCGTAGGATTCATATTTGAAGAAAAATATGGATCACGACATATTGACAGGAACTCAACCGATTTTCATGGAGTCCCCCCCTATATGCTCAACAGGATACGCGCCGGTGAAGACTACGTCAAACCTGACGGCACCGTTGTGGCCAACAACCTGCTGACCACCTCCCCTACCCCTCCGCGCATTTATGCCCATATCTCCGACACCGCCTATATGCCCGGACTTGCCGAAAAGATTCGCGGAGCAGACCTGCTGATGCACGAGACCACCTATCTGAACGAACATGCGGCAGATGCTCGAAAACGCGGCCACAGCACGGCAACCGAGGCAGCCACGGTTGCCAGAGACGCAGGCGTGGGGCGTCTCCTTACAGGACACTATTCCTCGCGCTATCACGATGACAATCTCTTCCGCATAGAGGCCGAAAAGGTTTTCCCAAACGTAATACTCAACCGCGAAGGACTGACAGTCCCCATTCCGAGAGTGACACAGTGAGAATATTGCCACAACCCGATTTCTCTTTCAAAGGGGCTTAGCAGCTCCTTATCAACACAATATTAACGCCGGATGTGTCGTGACACATCCGGCGTTAATATTGAAGTTGTAAGACAACTTCATTTCTTGAGACGACATAAGACTCGATTCGCAATAGGTCAGAGATTATAGGCTTTTAAAAGGTGCCAGAATATATAAGGTGTATAAACATCGAATATGAATCGCTTAAATAAAAAGCGCGTGGAAGTCTGTAACTGTTGCCGTCCTACAACCAGAGGCTTCTCGCATTGCCTTGTCAAAGTCGGACGGCAACGCAGAAGCCCACGCGAATATACGCATACTCACTTCCAGGAGATGTCAATAAATACGACACTCCCCTTAGCAAAAAGTATAACATATCCACAGGCATCTATCGTTGCCCAACCCTTGACTTTGACATGAAACTTTGCGAGAATTTCCGGTTGTCAAGAAATCAGCGCGGATAAACGCTAACAAAAAATATCCAAGACTCTCGTGTCTCGTATATCCCTCCCTACATATACCCGGGACCGGGCTTCTGCAAGGCGGTCTGTCGCTGCAAAGTTATATATTTTGAAAATAATATACAACTTTCTTTACATAAGTGGCTAAGAAAAATTAAACGATATAATAACTCAGTAGCTTTGAAAGTATCTTAATATGATATATGCGGCTAATTTGGGCCATCTTGACCTTGTCACTCAGTCGCTTAGCTCGCTAAGCTCCTTCGCTCCGCGGCCAACCTGTCTCAAAATTATCGCGCATCTATCATATTATTAATTGTTCTTAGCTACTTACCTACTCCTGAATTAACTTCTGCACTAAAAGCAGAGAGCCGGAGGAGTGAGCTTCAAACACCGGAGCATACATACTCTGCACCGTAGCTATGCCGCAGGAATACTCACCCGTCCGATCAACAAAGCACTCGTAAGAGAGGACAAAATCTCCCTTCGGAAGATAAGATATGAGTAAATCAGTGGCTGAATTACGCATCTGACGGTAAAACCACACTCCGTCGCAGAAGGTGTAGCCGAACACCTGACCTATAGGTTCGAGGCAAGCCGGACGCCCGTCCGAGACAACCACATATTCCATATCGCGGTCACAATGAATTTTCAATGTCACTCTGACCCGATCGCCAACTTTCAGAGGACTATCCGAGGCCTTGCGACCATCTTCACCCTCCGTGATCAGATATATATCTTTCGATATCGAAAGTTGAGGCAATCCTTGTTCCTTCACCTCGTCGGCAGGCAGAATAGTGCGCGAGATGATTCCGCCCCAAGCCGGAGAATCCCCGGCCCTTTCGACAGAAAGCACTCCGTTCTTCATCATCTGCGGGTCCAGGACACAAGAAAACTCTCCGGACAGCGACTTGTTACCGCCAATATCAACTCTTTTCCCATCAATAAATATACGCGGAGGCTCGGACGAGGATATCCAGTCAATGCCACTGCCAAGCACAGCCGCCACAGCCGATGCCACATACGGATTACGGCTCCAGTCCACAGTCTGAGCGGACATTACGAGCCACTGCCTGAGCCCCTCCAGAAGCGGAGAGTCAGGATCGATTTCAGAACATGCGCGAAGCACCTCCGAGGTTAGCTCAAGAGTGGTAGTGGGAGAATAATTGTTGCGTATGTTATCAAACCAACAACCGCGTTCCGGGGTGCAGGTGGCAAACTCTCCGATAGAAGCAAGCACCTTAAGAGACTCATTCTTACGACCATCACGCCAAAGCACCACCGCACTCTTCGTTTTGGAATCTATACTCAGGTCGCGCCATCCGCTTTCAATCGCCTGAATTGCTTTCTTCGACATCTTCCCGAACCCAGCGTCAGTCGCTTCCGAGGAGGGGATGCTGAAAGAAGAACGTACATATAAATAGTCGACTAAACCGAGATAATCAAAATTATCCTTCCGGCGGGCAGCCCTATCTTTGAAATAATTGTCAAGATAGCGGATAGCCCCCCCGGCCATAGAGTCAAGCGGGGTATCTTTTGTGGCGACTCCACACTCCTTCATAAGAGCGATTGAATTCAACACACGCATGGTAATAAACCTCGAAGATGAACTCTCCACTGCAAGCCATCGGAAACCGCCATCGGCATTCTGCAATCGCGAAAGGCGGTCGATATATCCGGAAATCAGGCGGGTATTATAAGCCGAATCAAGAAGCATCGACAACTTCTCCATCCTCATCGTCGAGGCCACGGCATCATTCGTCCAGGGGGTCATGGAAAGTGCCAACGTCTTCAGTTCCGGATTTTTATCAAGAGACGACACCATCAGAGGGTCAGTCGCACCCTCCGGAGAGGATAGATATTCCACGGCACGCCGTATCTCCGGATACTTCCGCGCAAGCGAGAACGCCACGCTGCCTCCGAACAGAGAGCGAACCAGCGAGAGAGCATCCTCACTGTCGTCGTCGACAAGCACCGGAAGAGACGTCACACAATACCACACAGGATTGTCACAATACTGTAATGTGCAGAAGGATTCAGCAGGCGCTGATTCAGAATTGAATTCCGGAAGTTTCATCTCAAACTTCTTCTCACCGGCCTTAATCCAGAAAGGAGCACTCTCCAACACCGGAGTTGAGGAAGGAAGAATAGTCACTGCCGCCTGTTCGCCGTCCGAAAAACCTCCGCCACGCGCGTAAGCGCGGACATATACGAGACTGACAGAATTGGGAACGCTCCACTCCAACGACACCGATCTTGAAGCTGAAGGAGCGAGCATCTCCGGTTTAAAGTCACGAGAGCAAAGCACATTGCCTGTCAATGGATCGACCACCTCAAGCACACCGCCCACAGGAAGAGATTCAGAAGAATTGTTGAAAAGCAATGCGCTAAAGGCAGCCTTATCACCCGTATGCAAAAAACGCGGAGGATTTGATCGCACCATCACCTTCTTGGCAGCCAACGCATCGAGAGTGAGATAACCGTTGTGAAGTTCGTCGTCATATCCTATCATCTGAAATTTCCATGTGGTGTTGAAATCAGGCACCTCGAAATCAATCGTGACTATTCCGCTGCCATCAGCTATGAGATCAGGACGGAAAAAGGCAAGAGGCATCTCCACATCCCTCAGAGGCTCACCCTCCGGTGAAGGAGCGGAGCCTGTCGCCATCGCTACACCTTCCATGGCAACTTCATCGACAACGTCGGCACTCTCCTCAATCGCCATATCATCCGATTGTTCTTCCGTCATCCTATTCATCATCGCACTCATGGAAGAAGCACCATACGCAATCGGCCCTCCACTCTTTCTCATCATGCCTCTCTTTTGGCCTGAGAAAAGCGACATACCATAATTCTCAATGTGAGGCACGGCGATATTATAGTGAGATTTGGCATTAAATCCGCGGGAATCCACATAGCTTCTGCCGACGACACTCTCCATATCGAGACTGCCGTTGAATCTCCACCACACATCCGGGGAAGAAAAATACCACCTAAACGGAGAAATCGCATCAAGAGCCTTATCAGATAGAACCGCCATAGCGGCCGCCCCGACTGAAGGGAGGGAATCCACACTCAAACGGAAAGTCCATTTCTCACGTGTAGCCGGTATGAGCCTGTTGCGGAAAGATTCGGCTTCAACTTTCATCGAGACCTGTTGTTGCCAAGGAATCACAGTCACACTCTCCCGGGAAACCTCCAGATTATGCACGGCCATAAATTCCACACTTGCCCGTTGGTCTTCGGACGGAGCTGCGATATGCACCTCCGTCATCTTCCCGCCAGGAGACAACCACTCATAATAATCCGATGAATCCGACGAACCGGAATACATCACCTTGCATAACACAAATCCGTCCTTATAAGAATTTCCTACCGGAATACTCACAATGTCACTCCCCGGCGGCACGACAATATTCCGCTTTGGAATCCATAGCGGAGTCTCAACCGGAGGCACAGAATCATAATCCCGCCAAATGATAAACACCGATTGAATGTCACCATTATCTCTACACGCTACAGGTGTTCCCTCAATATGAAACTTCGCCTTATATCTCCCCGAAGGAAGCAACTTTGACTGAAGAGTCAATTCAGGCGACTTAAAAACTCCATTTGTCACCTCATTGCCGTCAGCATCATAAAGCGCATACTCCACATTAGCGATCGCAGGAGCCCCGGACTCGTCATATACCGGAACACGCAGAGAGAGCGAGTCGCCTGTAATCTCGATTCTATCAGGAATATCAGCGGCAATATAACAACCGTTGCCTAAAGAGAACACTACGGCAGCCGACTCCTGTGATTCGCCGGCAGCAGAGGTGGCTATCGCACGAAAAGTGAATACTCCCGATTCAAAGCGCGTATTCCTCAGATTAGCAGCAGGAAGAGCCACCCGATACACACCTTCAGGTCCGGCCACCGTCTCTCCTCCGAAAGAAGCCCGCTCGCCACTACTCCACCAATGCGGACGATAGTCAACGATATACTTCACCGTAGCGCCACCGAACGGCACCCCGGAATATGTGGCCACCTCTCCGGAGAAAACGATAGAGTCCGGCAGGGACAAAGCTTGCTTCCCCCCGTCACACCGAGCCGACACCAAGAAAGACGGAGCCTTATAATCTGCAACATCAAACCATATTATATTATTCAAATCATCCCCTCTGACAGCAATCCCCCAACGGCCAAGCAACATATCCTTCGGAATAGAAAACTGACCCGTGATTCTTCCACACTCATCTGTAGTCAGACTAAGGGAGTCGACCATCCTGAAGTCAGGAGTATGTAATTCAGCTTTGACCGGTAAATTCTTCAGAAGACTCCGGCGACCGCCGACCACTTTGCTACACACACCCACAAACCCCACCGAGTCACCGGGATGATAAATGGGAAGGTCTGTAAAAATAGCCGCGACCCTTCTCTCTCCTTCACTGTTATAGCCGCTATTCTTCCACACTTTCATATCCGCTGCAGACCCATCTTTTGAGGCTCTGACATAAATATATCCATTGCTTTTTCTGCCTCGGAAATCAGAATCTGTCTTTTCACTTATCCGGTAAAGACCATCGGAATCAGAAAGACCCTCAATAACCTCACCGGATGCTGCCCCCTCACCGAAGGGAGCAGCAGACAACATCACCGACGCACCGCTGACCGGACTTCCGTCAGCACCGTCAGCTACTATAAGATCACGGGTTACTCCCTGCGAATCGCCCGAAGTCATTATCCCTAATGAAAGAGAACTGACTATGAAAGTCTCCATATATTTGTCGCGGAGAGCATCAACTCCTCCCTTGTCAGTATCAGGGGAAGCAGACAAAATCAGTGCATACTCCCCGGGAGGAAGAGGCGGGAGTGAAATTGACACTTTCTCCTCAAACGGTATGGATAAGGGGGTAGACACGGAAAAAGCACCCACTCTCCGCGCACTCCCGGCTATGTGACCGAATTTCCAACCCCGCTTATCCCGACAGATCTGTCCTGTCACATCATAGACAAGCATATAGGCGTTGCTCACATTCCTAAGAGTAACACTCATCCGCAAAGAATCATCCGGCAGATATTTAGACTTAAAATCAACGCTCATCCGTTTCTCCGAAATCTTATCCTTCATCTGCTTCAGCCTCCCTCTCAGAGTCTCGGGAAGTTTTCCGCGCTCCAAGGCGCAGATACGTCCGTATATTTCCCGAAGAGAGGGAGAAGGCTGCTGAGGAAATATCCTCCCGAAAAGTTTCAAAGGTCGGGGAGGAACGCATGACGGCAACTCCACGACGTCAGTCACTCCGGCTCCTCTGAAATCATTCATCACTCCGGCATCGTCATAAAGAGTATAAAGAAGATATGCCGATTCAGGATTCTCACCTATGGCATCAAGTTCGGAGAGGATGAATGGCATCGCCTCGATCCCGGCTCTTCTCATACAGCCGATCAAAAAGCAATCGATATATGCCCGCTTCGACAACCGCCCTTCAAGACCTTCCTCGTAGAGAGCTTTAAGCGACTGCATATATAAATCAAACGGCGAACCTGATTCAGTCGTGTCCACCTCAGAAGGATAGAACGGGATAACCTCCGGCGAAGCATTCCAATCCTTGACAAAAGGAGCAAGCGAATTGACAGCGGCAATCCTGATGAAATCGGCAAGATCCAATCCGTCGGCGTCGGCCTCCTTAAAATCCACTACTGCCGGAGCAGCCTTTGAAATAGGAATCCGTGCGGCCGGAAGTTCCGTAAAAGCCTTCCTGACCAACGACGCGATAGAATCGGCAAACATTGATTTATTCCATAAAAAAGGATTTTCGGACGGAGTATTGTCAGGCAGGACTCTGCTATTATATTGATAAGAGTTTGCCACGTAAGCCTCTTTCAGCACTGTCGCCTGAATTAGCTGTGCGAGTGCTGAATAGGGAGCGGGAATACTCCCGGCCACAGAGTCGCATAGACGGAGCGATGTCGGCAGGCTATCTGTAGAGACAGACTGCCCGGCAATAGTGAGCTGAATCAATGATAGAAGAGCTTTCGGATACTTCATCTTCTTCAGTTCCGAAGAGAGAGAGACTTCAGCCTTCTTCATGACAGAACGGGGATAAGCAAAATCCGGAGTCATTCCCAAAGATTTTCCTTTGACGATTCCGCCTTTCTTTCTCTTTTTATTCATCATATTTTTACTCACCCTCGATGTCTTGTGAGTCACATCCGGTTCATAACGCTGATCATAGAGGGCATCGGCAGCCTCGGCCGAGAACGACATCCATAATCCTAAAAACACAAAAACCGCAATAAATGCGGCTCTTATATAATATCCTGATTTCTTCATTAAGAACAATTTGATTAGATAATTGAGGTGATTGGCATGACTGGGTTGAAGGAATTGGGAGAAGGTTATTTCTTCATACCCTTCTTGGAATGCGATTTTCCTCGCATCTCCAACATCCGGGTACGGAATTTTTCTTCCGCCTCCTTCATCTTCACGATCTGTTTCTGCGACAGGAATTTTGAGAAGATGGCATCATAGCGAGTATTGAGATTCACAATTTCGGAGGAAGCTTTTGACCGGGCATCCGACAGGTCCTTGTAGTCGGCTTCCGAGGCATTCTTCTTATCCTTAACCTTTTTCTCCAATTCCCTCACCTTCGCATAAGCATTCCGACGATCGTTGATAAGATGTGAGTAGGTCTCCATAAACTCCTTCCTTTGATCATCGCGCAATTCAATCTCCTGCGCCACAAATTTTATTCTGAAATCGCGGATCTCCTTGTGGATATCTCCACCCCTATGATTATTCTTTTTCTGAGCGTTCGCTCCCGCCACACAAACGGTAGACAGAATCACAAGGAGCAGCACACGCAATCTTACACTAACGAAATTAAGAGTATTTTTCATGAAGAATGAGGTATTAGTTATGATTGAGGAGTTATGAACGAGGAGGGAGGAGTTGGGAGCTATGAGTTGGCCGATAGGCCGTCATATTCCGGGGAGAGGGTATATCCGAAATCTCTTTCGAACTCAGAGAAATCCTCGTAATCGGCAGCGACATCTGTCTCGAGTTGATAATCATCGGAAAGGGAGGATATCGAAAATTCCACAGCCTCGTATTCAGCGTCCGCTTCCGGCGACTGCATGGCGAGAGCAATCTGCTCGGGCATATTCTCGAGCGAAAGACTATCGGGCGATGAGACACGATGAAACACCTGCATCATAAGCCATATACCCGCGAACATAGCGGCCATATAAATATATGGACGCAACATCTGCCAACGTGAAAGTTTTTCCGGAGTCGGAGCCTTCGGGAAAGGAGGAAGTTGGCTATTTATCTCCGAGAATCTTTTCTCGAAGAAATCCTCCGGCACAGACATACCGGCGTCAGGGCCGAGTATATCGCGCAGTCGTTCATGCTTATCTTGATTCATACTGTTAAGTAGCTAAGTAGCTAAAAAAATTAAACGATATAATAACTCAGTAGCTTTGAAAGTATCTTAATATGATAATGCGGCTAATTTTGGTCATCTTGACCTTGTCACTCGGTCGCTTAGCTCGCTAAGCTCCTTCGTTCCGCGGCCAACCTGACTCAAAATTATCACGCATCTATCATATTATTAATTTTTCTTAGCTAAGTATCTCGTATAAATAAATTAATGTATTGATATGTTAAGCCGCAGATCTACTGAAATTAATCATGTATTGTTTGCCAACGTTGGAAAGAATGTCTTCCACGGTGGAGAACAATCC
>JAAVFY010000018.1 GCA_014800515.1 Bacteroidales bacterium | reverse complement strand
CAAAAATGAAGAAAATAGCTTTTGCCAGAGATCATGCCGGCTTTGATCTTAAGAATAAGGTCAAGGAATATGTACAGTCTCTTGGATATGAGACTGTGGACTTCGGAACAGACAGTGATGCTTCCTGTGATTATCCCGATTATGCACATCCGGCTGCCGAAGCGGTGGAGAAGGGAGAATGTGACTTTGGGATAGCCATGTGTGGCAGCGGAAATGGCATCCAGATGACATTAAACAAACATCAGGGAATCCGTGCCGCTCTCTGCTGGCTTCCGGAGCTGGCTGCCCTTGCCAAACAGCACAACAATGCAAATATCCTTGTTCTTCCTGCACGCTTCATTACTGAAGAGGAGGGCCTGCGTATCGTGAAGGCATATCTGGAAGCTGAATACGAGGGTGGTCGTCACCAACGCCGCATTGACAAGATTCNTGTNAAGAACAGCTAAAATGAAATAGGACCGCTTAAAGTAGCTAAGTAGCTAAGAAAAATTAAACGATATAATAACTCAGTAGCTTTGAAGATATCTTGATATGATAAATCATTTATTTTTCATAGCTACTTGATGAAATGAGATCGGCGATGGAGACCATGGAGATTATTCTTGAGGATCTGCGATTCTTTGCACATCATGGAGTCGGAGAACAAGAACGAATATGTGGCAACGAGTTTTCTGTTGATCTAAGCGTTGAATATCATGTCGATCTTTCCACTTGTCAACTAAAAGAGGAAAGACTTGAAGATACAATATCGTATGCCGATCTATATTCAATAGTAGCGGAGGAGATGTGCCACACCCAACTTCTTCTTGAAACTGTGGCGACTGCAATAGTATGCAGAATAAAAAACCAATATCCCAAAATAACCAAAGGAAGTCTTAAAATAACCAAAAACATCCCTCCTATTGGTAATCTGGACGGGAGAGCCGCGGTAAAATTAAGATTTTAACAAAAAAAACCTCTAAAAATTTGGTGGTATAAAAAAAAGGTTGTAATTTTGCATCGCAATTCAGAAAGGAATTGAGGGTTCGTTAGCTCAATTGAATAGAGCATCTGACTACGGATCAGAAGGTTGCAGGTTTGAATCCTGCACGAGTCACAAATTATAGAGCGTTCGTCTGAGACAGACGAACGCTCTTTATTATTTACATCTCTATTTTATTTAGTTCTGTTCCTCATTGTGATTGGAACTGGAATAATACTCTCCCCTGCATTATGCACCCTAAATTTTCTCTTTCATCCAAATTTTCCACATACTCTTTTTAGATTGTTCCATTTTTGTTAAATTTGCACATACAATTCAACGACTGAGTATTATGTACGGAGACAATTTATACATACGATTTGACTGGGCTATCAAAAGCATTCTTAGAGATAAGGCCAACTTCGATATTCTCGAGGGATTCATTTCCGTGCTGCTGGGAGAGGAGGTGAAGATTGAGGAGATTCTCGAAAGCGAGTCTAACCAGGACAACGAGCGTGATAAATTCAACCGTGTCGATATTAAGGCCAAGAACAGCAAGGGACATATCATAATCGTGGAGGTACAGCTAACAAGACAGCTGTATTACCTTGAGAGAATTCTTTTCGGTACCTGCAAGGCTATTACTGAACATATACATATCGGAGACAAGTATGACCAGGTCAAAAAGGTATACTCGATAAGTATTCTTTACTGTGATTATGGACAGGGGGATGACTACGTGTATCACGGCCAGACCGTATTCAAGGGGATTCACACAGGAAACGACCTGTTAGTGAATATCAAGGAGGAGGGGGTGATCGTTCCGCATCTTCCCCGCGAGGTATTCCCGGAGTATTACCTGGTACGGGTCAACGCATACGATAAGATTCCTGAAAATCCTCTTGATGAATGGATGACATATCTGAAGACAGAAAAAATAAAGGAGGATACGCGGACGCCCGGACTACAGCAGGTAAGGGAGAAGCTTCGGGTGCTCTCGATGACTGAAAAGGAACGCAGAGCATACGACGAACACATCGACAACATCATGGTTCAGAATGATGTGCTTGATACTGCACGAGAGGAAGGCTGGGCAGAGGGCCATGAGGAAGGTCTTGCTCAAGGCTTGGCCGAAGGATTAGCGCAAGGTCTGGAAGAAGGACGCGAAGAAGGACGAGCGGAAGGACTTGCAAAAGGTCATGCCGAAGCTATGGCTGCTGTTGCTCTATCAATGAGACAGCAGGGAATGAATCCTGAAGATATAAGCAGATTCACAGGCCTTTCCATTGAGGAAATCAGAGTTTTATAGACGAACCTAACATTATGTTTCAAAAATTTCCTACGGCAGATTTGGATTCTTGAAATATTCCTCTAAAATTGCCGAATCATTAAGATTCAAGCCTGTTCGTTCAGCTTTTACGGGATTAATTAGTATACTATCAACCTGTTCTTGAATCTTTTCATTTTAATCTATCCGTATCACCCAAACATTCTAAATCCAATTGATCGTACAAGCCATTTTCCAGATGCATCTATTAAAATGAGCCGATTAAGAAACTAAGGAAATTAAACGACATAATACAGAAGTANCATGGCAGATATCCTGATATGATATCTGCGGCCAACTTTGGTCATCTTTACTTTATCGCTAAGTCGCTTAGTGAACTAAGCGACTTAGCTCTGCGACATCCTGACTCAAAATTATCACGCATCTATCATATCATTTATTTTTCTTAGATACCTGATTGTTAAAANTTAAACAAATAAGTAGCTAAGAAAAATTAAACGATATAATGACTAAGTAGCTTTGAAAATATCTTAATATGATATATGCGGCTAATTTTGGCCATCTTGACCTTGTCACTCAGTCGCTTAGCCCGCTAAGCTCCTTCGCTCCGCGGCCAACCTGTCTCAAAATTATCGCGCATCTATCATATTATTAATTGTTCTTAGCTACTTATTTGACACGACTGAAGATAAAAATAGAACGGTCTAAAGTTTTTTACCAATCTACTGCCTGTTGGNTCATCTTCCNTGTAGGATCAAAAGATTACATTGTATTTCTTCAGAATCTCTACCGGATGATAGGATTCCTTTGCGCGACGCAAACC
The DNA here is from genome assembly GCA_014800515.1 of Bacteroidales bacterium. Classification (GTDB taxonomy): domain Bacteria; phylum Bacteroidota; class Bacteroidia; order Bacteroidales; family Muribaculaceae; genus Lepagella. The sequence continues at coordinate 16,352 of JAAVFY010000018.1, read as the reverse complement.
CTCATCGCCTGCGCAATCTTCTCTATTGATATACTTTATTTCCGGNTATTGTTCAAGCATCTTCTCAGCGAATACTTTATTAATCATCTCATAGCTACCGGCCACCTCTCGGGTAGCCTTCTCNATATGGATGAAAAGCGTGTCACCTTTTATGTCCGCTATCGTGAAAGCACACACCTTGCCATTTACGTATAAGAGAGCACCTTTAAGCATAGAGTCTCCGGCTTCAACAAGCTTAATCATATCCCTTGTAAGCTTACGTTCAGACTTAGCAGATTCATTATCATCGCCTTCAAGATCAAATATATCCATAAACGCCATTGCCTCCGCAGCATTGNCGGCGGTCATTTCCTTAAGCTGCCAATCAGGATTCTGACTGAGGAANTGATTGACATGGTTTCTTTTTTTTCCAAAGCGTTTTCCTTTAAGATAAGCCAGATCATAAGCATCATACAGATAATCACCCCAGTCGGTGAGTTCCTCAACACTTTTTGCACCCAGACGNTCACACTCTGGAAGTGCGTATTGNGGGACAGCCGAGAGTTCGAGCCTTTCTCCCTTGGACTTACAATATCGTTGCAGGATGGCGATAGAATCAGCAAGAGTCATTCGTCCTACAGGAAGAGAAAAAGCCGGAATATTNCGATCACTTTCAACCACTCCCCTGATAAAAAGNGTACCATCAATTATGGCGTATTCATAATTGAAATAATCCACCCACATCAATATTCCGCCGTAAGAAAAATCAGTTGTGCGACCTTTTTCTTCNGATAGCAACTTCCAAATTTCNTTCATAGAGTCATGTGTCACCTTCCTGAAAACGGGAAGTAACTCTGAACGACGGCGATTCTTTTCCATTATCACCGATTCTCTNAGGGAGGGTCGTGAGTATATGCTGTTCATAGTAGTATTATCGGTTTCTACATTATTGTTAATCGAGTATTGAAAACNCAAACTGTTTATAGTGAGAGTCCGAAGAGTTAGCTGTCACCCTTCACAGACAATAACAACTGAAAGNCATAATTTTCTTTTATGCACCGTGCAATTAATTTAAAGAGGAGTCAAATGAACCAAGCAATCTCTAAAATGTTTTATANAAAGAGTTATTAATGTAATAACCTCTATCNTACTACTTAACTCTTAAATTATGGAAAAGACAGTATTTCTCAATGGCCTTCCTATGCATATCAAGGGTTTTCCCACTGCAGGGCAGGAGGCTCCCAATTTTGCATTGACAGCAGCCGATCTTTCAGACGTAGCCTTACATGACTTCAGAGGCAAGCGTGTGGTTCTGAACATTTTCCCTTCTGTTGATACTGATGTATGCGCAGCGTCCGTACGCCGATTCAATAAGGAGGCATCTGAATATCCAAACACAGTTGTGCTCTGCGTGTCTATGGATCTTCCCTTTGCCGGAGCGCGTTTTTGTGCNGCCAACGGTATTGAGAACGTAAAGACAGTTTCTGCATTCCGTTCAGACTTTGGCAATGTATACGGTATTGAGCTTCTTGACGGCCCGATGCGTGGACTCTTTGCCCGTGGAATTGTGGTGATTGATGAAAACGGCATAATCAAGGGCGAGTCTCTCTGCGANCAGATTACAGANGAGCCTGATTACAACTTCGTCAAGGAACTTCTCAAATAAGGATATAATAAGNAGCTAAGAAAAATTAAACGATACAATAACTAAGTGGCTTTGAAAATATCTTAATATGATATATTATTAATTGTTCTTAGCTACTTACCATATAACGGTTAAGATCCCCCTCTTAGGCTGTTTTCATAAAGATTAGTCTATATTAGTCTTTATACCNTATTCCAAGTCAACGGTTTAATAAAATACATTTTCTCCACGTTATCGAGTCTATATAGACCAATAACGTGGAGAAATATTTTTTAGAGCAGGGATATTCTAAAGCTTTCCGAAAAAGGCCCGGACACGAAGTTTGATAACTCCAAATACGGCTTCTCCGAAGATTGAACCGTTCATCTTAGATGTGCCAAGCTGTCGATTTATAAATATTATGGGAAGTTCAACAATCCGGAATTGCTTTTTAAAAGCCTTGAATTTCATTTCAATCTGAAACGCATATCCCTTGAACTCAATACTGTCGAGATTGATTGCCTCCAGCACCTTACGAGTGTAACACACGAATCCTGCNGTGCTGTCGCGCAANNTCATTCTGGTAATAAATCTCACATAAGCTGAAGCAAAATAAGACATCAANACACGCCCCATAGGCCAATTGACGACATTAACGCCCGTGACGTAACGAGAACCGATGCAGACATCTGCGTCNTTATCCTTACACTCTCCATATAAACGAGGAAGATCATCCGGATTATGCGAGAAATCAGCATCCATCTCAATAAAGTAGTCATAACCACGAGCAAGAGCCCATTTGAAACCGTGAATATATGCAGTACCAAGACCAAGTTTTCCGGATCTTTCTTCCAAAAACACCCGATCAGGATATTGACTCATCTTACGTCTCACCTCNCCAGCAGTGCCGTCAGGCGACCCGTCGTCCACCACCAACACATCAAGAGGTTTTGGCTGCCCCATAACGGCATCAATAATTGCAGAGATATTCTCTATCTCGTTATAGGTAGGGATTATGACTATCGCATCGCTCATCTTATAATATTTCTTATTGACGTCGTTTAAAACCTTTTGCGAATAATGGTCGAAGTGTACATACTAACTTACTCAAGATATGGCCGCACATGCTTTTATGGGCATGATTCAACTCTTAAAAGGTCAGATTGCCCTTCTCACATGAGACAAGCCGTGTTATCACCCCATAGTCTTATCGGATGGTTATCCTGAAAAAGCAGAAACGACTTCATTGCCTCCACAAAGTTAGTATAAAATTTCAAATCGGCAAAGAATGAAAGAAAGAGGCATTCCGCTCCCCTATATACTTTTTTTGCAAAGAACTACAATGTTGGCACGAAAAAAATTGGAGGTTTGATAAATAATTTATAACTTTGTCAGGTCATTAACCCCGTACCCCCGTTCAACACAATTCATATTGGCATCTACAGAATGGCGCAACATTCGTACAGGGAATCGACTTCTACAACTCTAACAACTGATTATCAACACATCAGCAACCTATATACTTATTTTTATGGAACTCGAGGATATACTCAAACTTCCGTTTCAACTTCCGCAGGAGACTGTCGATTATCTTAAGGATAATGCAGAACTACTGACGTTCAAGAAAACACAGGTCATATCCGCTCAAGGAGAGGTTTCGCGACATCTATACCTGCTAAAAAGCGGTATAGCACGCTATTACCACACTAATTATGCCCTGGGAGGCAAAGAAGATACGATTGTCTTTGGCACAAGCGGCGATGTAGGCACCTCGCTCACTTCCCTTGCTCATAACCTTCCTGCCGTCTTTAGCCTCGGTGCCATCACGAGAGTCGAGATGTATGCTATCCCCACCAAACTCATACTTGACCTGACAGAAACTGACCATACTTTCTGCAAGTGGTTCTTCAAGCTGACTCTATGGCAACTTGCTCTTCTTGAGACCCGCTATGAATTCATGTGTGCTCCGGATGCCTATTCGCGTTATCTCGCATTTCTCAAAATACGAAGTAAGGAATTCATCAATCGTATCCCTCTTCGCTACATCGCGTCTTATCTCAATATCACGCCTCAGACCATGTCGGAACTCAGAGCCCGATATGCACATGACACTGTCAAGTCTGAGTTTGACACCAGCCTCCATAAGAAAGGCATCATACATAACAATGTAGGTCTTGACGATTGACACCCCTATATAATTTTATGAGGAATGGGGAGTAAATTTAGTTCATAATAATATCCAACCAAGTCCAATCTTAAAATATTTATAACACGCACGATATGATTTATAAATCATATCGTGCGTGTTATAATGTTATAAATAACTATCAATCAATCGCCTCGATAGTAAAGTTGCAGATAGCAACGAGCAATAAAGTCATAGTTATCTGCCACGAGGTGCGTATCATCCGACCCCGGGAAACGAGCGTCAGGGAGCCATCCCCTCTCACATATATAGTGTAGTAAATCCGCCGGACACACTCCTCTTACTGTGAGAAGATTTATAGCATGAGTAGCTGCATATTCTCTATCATACAGAGAATTATCGGGAGCCGCTATACATCTTGCCACATTGCGTGCTACGAGCAATCCCTTGTCATGATTGACAAGCAACACGAAATCATGATCTTCTTTCATCATGGGCAAATGCTCCGTATCAGCTTCCCATCCAAGAGAATCAATGAAGAATCGATTCAACTCATCGTAAGTTTGGAAGTATGCAATCTCCTTTCCCCCGGTTGCCTTGATAAAAGATGTGTAATATTTATGCGGTTGCATTGAGGGAGCAGCACTCTCTTCCGGAATAGAACCTCCGAGTACAAGAGTGACCCATTCTCCCGTGAACATAGCCAGCGGCCCAGTAGGCATCTGCTGCATAGCTTCGTCCAGCCGTTCACGCATGACATAATCGAAATCCTTCTTATCCTTTCCAGTCTCACCGCGTTTGTCAGACCGCCCGGAAGGCATTTCGATATCTTCCATAATCTCAGAAAGAGTGAGAGCAAATGCAGGAGTCAGAAGATAAGAATGCATAAAGAGCCACTGAGCCAACTCCACCACCTCTTTCGTATCTTCAGGATCATTCAACTCCACATGACGCCATCTCATATATCCCTCAGGAACGGGAGCATCATCATATACTTCCGAGAGTAGAGTCATGCATGCATCGGCAGCCTTTTCAAAACGGGAATCAAGCGGATCTGTCAGCCGTAGCGGTTCGTAATACATGCTGAGAGCATACCACATCAGAAATCTGACATCCTCCCGGTTGAGCTCATAATCCACATAGTCCTCCCCTATTTCATAAAACGGAATTGTCCGTCCGTAAAGGCGTCTGCACTCATTAACAAATGAACGCCACACACCACAATCAGCGATGACATCCTGCAGATAACCCACTATACAAAGAGCCGCACGACCTATGAGAGCATCCGGATAAACATCCAGATCTTCTGATTTCTTCAGAAGATCGAATAATTTACATGCCACGTCATAATAATACGGATCCGTGGGCTCAACCTTCGGGAAAGATGGTTGACGCAGGAGAAATTGTTCTCGTGTGATCATAATCAGAAAAAAGAAAATATCATCCGATCAGGCGAGACGCCTGATTAATTCATCCCGGGTAATCGTAGACTGTTCTCCTGACTGCATATCTTTCAGAGTAACGGAATCCCCGGCGAGTTCAGACTCTCCTATTATAGCTACATAGGGAATATTTCCGGAATTGGCAAAAGCCATCTGCTTTTTCATTTTGGAAGCATCCGGATAAAGCATTGCGGCCACCCCGGCCTTGCGAAGGTCGTTGATGACACGAGCAGCTGCGCGAGCCTCCTGCTGTCCGAAATTGACAAACATCACCTTCACATCCGTACTTATTTCTTCCGGATATAGATCCAGCTGATTGAGCACATCATAGATTCGATCCGCTCCGAAGGATATGCCGACACCTGAGAGACCAGGCATTCCAAACACACCGGTAAGATTATCATAGCGTCCTCCGCCCGTGATACTTCCTATTTCTACATCAAGAGCCTTTACCTCAATAATTGTGCCTGTGTAATAGTTGAGACCGCGTGCGAGAGAAACATCTACCTCCACATCACACTTCGGATCCAAGTTTCTGATGCCATCAATAACCTCGCGAAGTTCTCTTACACCCAACATACCGATCTCGGAAGAGGCCAATATCCCGGAGAGCGCATCAAGTTTGGAACTGTTGTCTCCGGCAAGCGAAAGAATCGGACGAAGAGCCTCTACGGCTTCATCCGAAAGACCCTTGTCGCGCAACTCCTGATTTACGTTGTCAATTCCAATTTTATCTATCTTGTCAATAGCCACAGTAATATCCACAATCTTGTCAGCCTCCCCTATCGTTTCGGCAATACCGGTCAGAATCTTACGGTTGTTGACCTTTATGCACACCCTGACCCCAAGACGTGAGAACACCATGTCAATTAGTGACAGCAATTCAATCTCATTTTCCAGAGATTCAGAACCTACCACATCAGCATCACATTGATAGAACTCTCGATAGCGGCCCTTCTGCGGACGGTCGGCACGCCATACGGGCTGGATCTGAAAACGCTTGAAAGGGAGTTGCAAGTCGGCCCGATGCTGCACCACATAACGTGCGAAAGGCACCGTCAGGTCATATCGTAACCCTTTCTCACACATCTCGGACGTCAGTCGTGGAAGATTACGGTCTGCAAGTGACTGCGAGTCAACATCCCTCATGAAATCACCGGAATTGAGAATCTTAAAGAGAAGTTTGTCGCCCTCCTCTCCATACTTTCCCATTAAAGTTGAAAGATTCTCCATGGCAGGAGTCTCGATCTGCTTATAACCGAATAGGCGGAATGCCTCGCGTATAGTATCAAAAATATAATTACGACGCGCCATCTCAACCGGAGAGAAATCACGTGTGCCTTTAGGTATCGAGGGTTTCTGAGCCATATTTCAAATATTTAATTTGTCCTTTAGAAGTCACGTTGCGAAATTAATAAAAAACCTTCAATCCACAAAGGTAAATTTTTCAACATACATGGCCTTCACCATATAATACTTCCTTCCGCGGCAGACTCCGATATGAACACATTAAGACAGAGTCAGCAAAGGAGTCGAATAAATGGATAATAAAGGAGAGACCTGTGACGTTTCAATAATAATGGACATGAAGCGATTGCTAATCATTATAACCGCCATAGCTGGTTTCATGCTTACGGCGGCCGCAGACAACGTGAAGATTACCGGCAAAGTCGTAGACAACGAAGACAAGCCGGTAGAGTTTGCCACGGTGAAAGTTGCCGGCACAGCTATCGGCACCAATACCGATCTAAAAGGTATGTATTCGTTGAGCGTAGCATCCAAAGATACGCTTGACATTGTATATAGCTGCATCGGATTCAAGACCGTCACCCGAAAGCTCATCGATGCCAAAGGAGACGTGACCATCAATGTGAGAATGTATGGTGATGATGTAGAGCTGCAGGATGTTGAGGTCATAGGCTATCGTCAGACCTCCAATGGAATGCAGACCATAGACTCCGAATCTTTCAAGCTTTCTCCAGATGTTTCGGGGGGAGGCGTAGAGGCTATGCTCGCCACCATGGCCGGCGTCAATTCTTCCAACGAAATGAGTTCCCAATACTCCGTTCGCGGTGGCTCATTTGATGAAAATTCCGTCTATATCAACGGTGTGGAGATCTACCGTCCTCAGCTCGTGAGAAGCGGGCAGCAGGAAGGTCTAAGTATCATCAACCCCGATATGGTTGGCAATCTTCGATTTTCCACCGGAGGATTTCCGGCCCGTTACGCTGACAAGATGTCATCTGTGCTTGATATCACCTACCGCGAACCAGAAGCCTTCGAGGGAGGAGTGACACTCAGCCTGACAGGCGGCTCCCTGACACTTGGCTCCAATTCCGGAAAATTCTCCCAGCTCCACGGAGTACGTCTTAAAAAGAACAACTCCCTCCTCTCCTCGCTTGAAACGAGGGGTGAATACGACCCGTTGTATTTCGATTATCAGACGAATATGACTCTCAAGGCAAGTGAGAAACTAAGCGTTAATTTATTAGGTAACATCTCTCTCAACCACTATAATTTCAAACCGGCTGACCGAGAGACAAGCTTTGGAACATCAAGTGATGTCAAGCAATTCAAGGTATATTTCGACGGAGAAGAGAAAGACAAGTTCGAGACTTATCTCGGATCACTTTCACTGAACTATAGTCACAACCGTGCCACAAGCTTTGCATTTGGACTTTCGGCCTTCCTGACCAACGAGCTTGTAAGCTATGACATATCCGGCGAATATTGGCTTGATCAAGCCGGCACAGGCACTGATGGCGCCGATGGCGCCGTGGGAGGAGAGCTCGGCGTCGGCAAATATATGGAACATTCACGCAACCGGTTGAAGGCAAGTGTCATCCAAGCCGCCCTTAAAGGTCAGACCGTAATAAAGCGTAATAATCTGACGTATGGTCTTGTCTACCAGCACGAGAACTTCCGCGACCGTACCAAAGAGTGGGAATGGCGAGATTCCGCAGGATATTCTCTGCCGACACAGCCGGAAGGAGTTCATCTCATCTATAACCTCTCCTCGCGTCAAGACGTGAGTGCCAACCGAATCGCACTCTTTGCCGAGGATGCCATATATTTCGACACCCAGAAAGCCTACATGACTCTCAATGCGGGCGTCAGACTCTCCTATTGGGATTTCAACAAAGAATTCCTAGTCTCTCCTCGTGTAAATCTCTCCGTGTCTCCCGTTGATTTCAACCGCTGGAATTTCCGCACAGCTTTAGGAATGTACTATCAGAGTCCTTTCTATAAGGAATATCGGGAGGCAGTCAGCGATGCGCTCGGCAATTCTTATATTGTCCTCAATCATAATATAAAGTCGCCTCGGAGCATACAGTTTCTTCTTGCTACCGATTATACATTCCGGGCTATGAACCGCCCCTTTAAACTCACCGGCGAAGCCTATTATAAGAATCTTGCCAACCTCATTTCATACGAATACGACAACCTGAAGGTGTCATATTCCGGACGCAACGACTCCAAAGGTTATATCATGGGTTTGGATTTCAAGCTTTTCGGACAATTCGTGCCCGGGTCTGACTCCTGGATAACATTTTCGCTCATGAAGACCCAACAGACACTTGATGGGAAGAAGGTGCCTCTTCCGAGCGATCAGCGATATTCTGTGGCTCTCTTCTTCACAGATTATTTCCCCAAATTTCCAAAATTGAAGTTCTCTTTACGAGGTATTTTCTCCGATGGTCTGACGATGACAGCTCCTCATGTCAGTCGCTCCGTATCATATTTCCGTGCCCCGGCTTACAAACGCGTCGATATAGGGCTCTCCTATCAATTTGTCGGAGCCCCCGCTGACGGAGTCCGACCCTACAACTTCTGGCGTCACTTCAAGAGTATCGTCCTCGGAGTGGATTGCTTCAACCTCTTTGATATCTCCAATGTCAGCAGCTACTATTGGGTGACAGACGTCAACAATATCCAGTATGCCGTGCCCAACTATCTGACACGTCGACAATTCAATGTGAGACTCGCATTGGAGTTTTGACGTCCATCTTTTGCATATAAGGGAATATTTATATAATTTTGCCGATAAGACGGATTTCCCGTACGCCCCGGTTCTCAAAAAGTGATTATCCGTGGGCATTTTTGAGGAATCCGTCTTCTGCATTATATAATAAATCTACATCATGAGGAAATTTTTACTAAGCACTCTTTGTATGGCCGCCACAGTTGCCTGTATGGCGGATGATGAATGGGGAATCTTCGGCGAATTCAATGACTGGGATGCCTCATCGAGAGTGATGATGACAAAGACGGCTGAGAATGTATACACCGTCACAATGGGAAATCTTCAGGGCCGTTTCAAATTTGTGATTGATGATGATTGGACGCTTACATACGGAGCCAAAGACATAGATAAAATCTACGGTAATGGAGAGGTCAAAATAGGAGATTACGGCCCAGACTTTATAGCTTCAGATCCGCTGGAGAATGTCACTATAACGCTTGACATGGGTCGCGGGGTTGTCGGGTTCAGCGGTCTTCCGACAGATATGGAGGTGCCTTCGTTGGCCGAACCGGTGATTACCGAAGGACATTTCATCATAGGCACCACATCCGACAAATTTAATCCCCAATACGGATTATCAATGAATGAAGTGGCCGAAGGAGTGTATCAATGGCGCGGACAAATCACAGAGAGCATGATTTTCAGTTTCACTACTGCCTTGGTTGACAATATGGAGGATCCGTGGCCCTTCTTCAATGCTCACCGCTATGGTTTAGCCACCTCTGAAGATGCGCCCCTCAACGGTGAATTTCTGCTNCNNNAGNANAAAAAAGTAAAGATCTGTTATCCTATGGTAGGAGATATGTCATGGAAAGTTGAGGAGACCGGCCTCTACAAATTTACGCTTGATTCCAAAGAACTTACCCTCAACTCCGAAAACCTCACGCAATGGGTGATCTGTGGAGACTACAATAATTGGGGCAAAGATGGAGAAGATATTTCCATGACTCCTCTCGGCGAAGGAAAATGGGAAGCATCGGCTACCGATTTCTCCGGAGAATTCAGATTTAAAATCATCAACACGGAACTTTCTATCGGTTCCTCCGGTGACAGATTTGTGAGTGTGAACAGAGACAACGGCTGCAGCTGGAACTACGGTGTGAACTTCCTGATGGAACAACCCGCAGAGCATATACGCTTCCTGCTCGACACAAATAATCTTCTTCTTACTACCACTATATCTACCTCCATTATTTCCGGAATATGTGATGACGAAATTGCAGAATATTACAATCTTCAGGGCATCCGAGTTGCTAACCCTGAAAGTGGCGGTGTATATATACGTGTCAGTCCTTCCGGAAGCCGGAAAGTAAAACTCTGAACAACTACCCTACCGATCAAAATTAAGAGCCGGCCTCAGATATGAAGCCGGCTCTTATTGCATTTAGATGACTTTATTGTCTTTTAAAGACTGTCTGAATTTCTTTCAAAAGATATTCGCAGCATTACTTATATTCGTCCCAGCTCTTGATCTTTATGTCATCAAGACCAAGCTCGCAGAAGGAGTTAATAAACGCGGATGCCAGCCGGGTGTTGGTGATGAGAGGAATATTGAGGTCAGAAGAAGCACGACGAATCTTATAACCGTTGCTAATCTCCTTGGCTGAAAGATTCTTCGGGATATTGACCACCAGATCAATCTCATGATTGTGCAACATCTCGAGCACCTGCGGTTTTCCGTCTTCAGAAGGCATATAGACGCGGATAGCGGGAATACCGTTCTCGTTCAGGAATTTCTGTGTTCCCTCGGTAGCACAAATCGTGTAACCCTTCTTGTGAAGCATACGGGCAGGTTCGAGCAGATCCACCTTCTGACGGGCATCTCCGGAACTGAGCATCACCTTGCGATCCTTACGCGGGATATAATATCCGACGGAAAGCATAGCCTTAAGAATAGCTTCCGAAGTATCATCGCCCAGACAGCCTACCTCTCCTGTGGAACTCATATCCACACCAAGCACAGGGTCAGCACCCTGAAGACGGGAGAAGGAGAACTGAGAGGCCTTTATACCCACGTAATCAAGATCAAACGCCGACTTGCCGGGTTTATCCACCGGCACACCGAGCATGACCTTGGTGGCCACATCAATGAAATTCTGACGAGACACCTTGGAAACAAAGGGGAAGCTGCGTGAAGCGCGAAGATTACACTCTATAACCTTAATATCATTATTCTTGGCAAGGAACTGAATATTGAAGGGACCGGAGATATGCAGGGCTTTTGCAATCTGGCCTGAAATCTTCTTTATACGTCGCATAGTCTCCACATAAAGCTTCTGCGGAGGGAACTGGATTGTGGCATCGCCGGAATGCACACCGGCAAACTCTATATGTTCCGAGATAGCATACAGCTTTATCTCACCATTCTGAGCGACAGCATCCATCTCTATCTCCTTAGCCTGCTGGATAAATTCAGACACCACCACAGGATGCTGCTTGCTGACATTGGCTGCAAGTTTCAAGAAGCGATTTAGTTCCTCCTCATTGCTGCAGACATTCATAGCCGCACCTGAAAGGACGTAGGAGGGACGCACGAGAATCGGGAATCCCACTTCAGCTACAAACTCATCTATAGCTTCCATGGATGTAAGCTCTCTCCAGCGCGGCTGATCGATGCCAAGCGAGTCGCAAAGAGAGGAGAACTTATTACGATCCTCGGCATTATCTATGTCGCGAGCCTGAGTACCGAGGATAGGCACTTCAGCAGCATCAAGACGCATAGCAAGATTGTTGGGAATCTGGCCTCCTGTGGAAAGAATCACACCATGAGGATTCTCCATCTCGAGAATATCCATCACACGCTCGTACGTGAGCTCGTCGAGATAAAGACGGTCACACATATCATAGTCGGTGGAGACAGTCTCCGGATTATAATTGATCATGACAGTGCGCCAGCCAAGTTTGGCAGCCGTGATCATGGCATTGACTCCACACCAGTCAAACTCCACACTCGAACCGATTCGATAAGCACCGGAACCGAGTACGACCACCGATTTGTGGTCGCCCAGATAATCTATATCATTCTGTGTGCCATTATAGGTGAGATAGAGATAGTTTGTCTGAGCCGGATATTCAGCAGCGAGAGTATCGATCTGCTTCACAACCGGCACAATGCCGCGACGCTTACGCTCTGCACGCACCTCCATTGACAAAGTCTCACTCTCCTTGTGCATACGGTCACGATACACCGCACGTGCAATCTGGAAATCACTGAATCCCTGACCCTTCGCACGACGCATCAATTCATCCGGAAGTTCGGAGATATCATCATACTTCTCCATCTCGAAAGAAGTATTGACGATTGTCTGCAACTTCTCGAGAAACCAGCGGTCGATCTTCGTAAGTTCATGAATCTTTTCTACAGAGTATCCCTCTCGCAGAGCTTTTGCAATGACGAAAATACGCTTGTCGGTCGGTTCGCTGAGAGCTTTATCGATATCCTCGATCTTCATGTTTTTGTTCTCCACAAATCCATGCATACCTTGCCCGATCATGCGGAGACCTTTCTGGATAACCTCCTCGAAGGTACGACCGATAGCCATGACCTCGCCCACGGATTTCATAGAAGAACCGATCTCGCGCTTCACGCCGTGGAACTTACCGAGGTCCCAACGCGGAATCTTGCAGACGATATAGTCAAGAGCCGGTTCAAAGAAAGCGGAAGTAGACTTAGTCACTGAATTCTTAAGATCAAAGAGGCCATAGCCAAGACCGAGTTTCGCAGCCACGAAAGCCAACGGATAGCCGGTAGCCTTTGAGGCGAGAGCCGAACTACGCGAGAGACGTGCGTTGACCTCAATCACTCTATAGTCCATTGACGACGGGTCGTAGGCATACTGCACGTTACATTCACCCACAATCCCTATATGGCGAATAATCTTGATTGCAAGTTTACGCAGGTGGTGATAATCCTCATTTGAAAGAGTCTGTGAGGGAGCCACAACGATACTTTCGCCCGTATGAATGCCGAGTGGGTCGAAATTCTCCATGTTGCAGACCGTGATACAGTTGTCAAAACGGTCGCGCACCACTTCATATTCCACTTCCTTCCATCCCTTGAGAGACTTCTCCACAAGCACCTGGGGTGAGAATGCAAGCGCCTTCTCCACAAGAGCTGTGAGTTCCTCCCGATTGTCACAGAATCCGGAGCCGAGTCCGCCAAGAGCGTAGGCGGCACGTACAATGACAGGATAGCCGAGCTGATCGGCAGCGAGAATAGCATCTTCAACTGAAGTGACAGCCTCACTCTTGATTGTCTTGACATCAATTTCATCAAGGCGTTTCACGAAGAGTTCGCGGTCCTCAGTGTCCATGATAGTCTGCACGGGAGTGCCGAGCACCTCCACGCCGAACTCCTCGAGGACTCCGCTCTTATACAGTTCTACACCGCAGTTGAGGGCAGTCTGGCCGCCGAATGCGAGGAAAATACCGTCAGGCCGCTCCTTTTCAATCACCTTCTTGACGAAATACGGAGTGACCGGGAGGAAATATATTTTATCGGCAAACTCATCGGAAGTCTGCACAGTGGCGATATTAGGATTAATCAGCACTGTGTTGATATTCTCCTCCTTCATGGCCTTCAGAGCTTGAGAGCCACTATAATCAAACTCACCCGCCTCGCCTATTTTGAGGGCTCCGCTGCCAAGGATGAGAACTTTCTTATATTCTTTTCTATTGTCGGATTGCATCTTGAGTCAATGATGTTAGAATTATGAGATATTCATGCCGGTCAGGATCAGAGCAAAGCGATGAAATCATCGAAAATAAACTCCGTGTCCTTCGGTCCGCTGCTTGCTTCGGGGTGAAACTGAGCAGAAAAGAACGGTTTGGTCTTATGGCGGATACCCTCATTGGTGCCATCGTTCATATTGATGAAATGAGGCTCCCACTCATCGGGTATAGTATTGTTGTCGACAGCGAAGCCATGGTTCTGCGAAGTGATATAACACTTTTCAGTGCCGGCCAGTCTCACGGGCTGGTTATGGCTTCTATGTCCATACTTGAGTTTATAAATCTTTGCGCCGGCGGCTTTACTGAGGAGCTGGTTGCCCATACAGATGCCACAAATAGGTTTACCCTTCTCCATTGCCTTACGGATATTGGCCACAGTAGCTTCGGCAAACTCCGGACTTCCGGGGCCGTTGCTTATAAACAGCCCGTCATAATCGATAGTATTGAAATCATAATCCCAGGGCACCATCACCACCTTGACACCTCTTCTGGTGAGACATCTGATGATATTGTATTTTGTGCCGCAATCCACGAGCACCACAGTCTTGTCGCCATCACCAAACTCAACGACTTCCTTAGTGCTGACCTTAGCGATAAGATTATCCTGATTGGGATCATGGAAGTCAATGTCCTCACCACCCTCGAAAGTGATCTTGCCGAGCATCGACCCCTTCTCTCTCAAGAGCTTGGTGAGCGCACGCGTATCAATACCGTATATACCCGGTATCTTCTCCTCCTTGAGCCATTCGGAAAGAGTCCTTGTAGACTGCCAATGGCTTGCCACCCAACTGTAGTCCTGACAGATTATTGCCTCACAGTGGATATGGCTTGATTCGAAATAGTCGCTGACGTTGGCGCAACTCTTCACGTCTCCTGACGGCACCCCATAATTGCCGAGAATGGGATAGGTGGTCACTAATATCTGTCCCTCGTATGAAGGATCGGTGAGACTCTCGGGATAACCGGTCATCGCAGTGTTGAAAACCACCTCGCCCGCCACAGGTTTCTCATATCCAAACGAGAAACCCTCGAAGCGCGAGCCGTCTTCAAGTGTCAGAATGGCTTTTTTCGTTTCTTGCATCTTGATGTCAATTGATTATGCAAAATTACTGCTGTCGGGTGGAATTAGCAAATTTTAACCCATATTTCCCTCACATTCCCGCTGCGTTGAGTGAAGCCTTACAAATTTAAATGGGTATAAATAAGACACTAATCTCACTCCAAAATATCTGAATGAGTGGTATATTTCCGATTCCGGGGACGATCATGGAATGCTCTGTCTACAATGCCTATCCGAGACAAACAATTAATTGTCAAGTGTTTACATTTCTTAACACCGCAGATATAGCACGCCATGTCCGTACAAGGAGGATTCAACCGTTTGAGCCCTACGTTACTTCTCACGGGGACTCCCATAATGGAATATGGGTTATAATGATTTCAGTCTAATGTTAATAAAATTTTACATAATGTAAAATAAACTTTACATAGATTCGTTATGAGAATAACAGAAGCTCTGACGGCTCCAGAAGCCATCAGATTCTTCTGCGAAACCAGTAATAGTAATTATCTTATGAAAACCTTGTTATTACCCCATGTTTTCAGAACAATAGGATGGACAATACTTCTGATCGTCTTCCCCTATTTCGTTGGCTGCCTCTTTTTAGATAGTGAATCTTTTCACACTTTGTTCAGCCGTTTCATTACGATTGACGGAAAGACACTCCTGGAACGCATCTCTAATAATTTCCTAATTATTGGGTGGTCGGCCGGTTCTCTATTTGTGACATGCGGAAAAGTACGTGAAGAAGACGAGATGACTGTGATGATTCGTCTTAATTCACTGCTTATATCGCTCTATGTCTACATAACGCTGATAGTTGCATCAGCTCTACTGATCTACAATTTCAATTTTCTATTGGTAATGATGGTGAACCTCGCCCTTTTTCCCATAATATTCCTTATTGTATTCGAACTGCGTCTTCACGCATATAGAAAAATTAGCGAAGATGAAGAATAGGATAAAAATCGCGCGAGCCGAAGCGGGAGTGACTCAACAGCAATTGGCAGAAGCGGTAGGTGTAAGTCGGCAAACAATTATCTCTATAGAGAGAGGGCATTTTCAACCCTCCACACCTTTGGCTCTAAAAATGGCCCGATTTTTCTCAACCTCCGTGGAATCCCTTTTCCAACTTGAAGAGACCGACTGAATTATGACAAATTACTTATGGTATCTCGAAGAAGAAGCAGATGATTATCTTGCCGATATTAATAAAGCGAATATTAATATTAGAGAAGTTATAATTTAAATTTTTATAATGTGCGCGTACACACGAACGCAGGTGTTGTCCGTTATATTATCATGAGCTATGAGAAGAACCGAAATACCGGGGCAGTGTTCAGGGC
>JAAVFY010000017.1 GCA_014800515.1 Bacteroidales bacterium | reverse complement strand
AGAAAAATTAAACGATATAATAACTCAGTAGCTTTGAAAGTATCTTAATATGATATATGCGGCTAATTTTGGCCATCTTGACCTTGTCTCTCAGTCGCTTAGCTCGCTAAGCTCCTTCGTTCCGCGGCCAACCTGACTCAAAATTATCACGCATCTATCATATTATTAATTGTTCTTAGCTACTCATAATTTATATGTCAGCATGGCTCTGAGGGTGCCGGTGGATGAAAGCACAGAGGCATAATCACGATAGTGAGTGGAGCGTATATGGCTTGTGAGCGACAGAGTGGCATAAAGTCTGTGCAGGAGTCGGAAGTCGAATCGGGCCTCAGTGACATTGAAGGAGGCACATGAATGATCGCCCATCACATTGAGCGTGCGGAAATTCACTTTGCTAAGGTCAGTGCCATAACGATATCCCTTCCACGAGAAAAGCCGATAGTAGGAATGATGGAGGGAGAATGAGAATTTATTACGGTCGAAGACAATATTGCAACCTGCCTTGAGCGAGAATCCCGATGCCCAGTTATAATTGCGTTCATCAGTCTGATAATGATCGGAAAGTATCGAACCGAGCACGACAAGATTAGCATGGGCATATCCATCGAATACCCAGCGGCGACGATCGCCGTCACGATACATCACGCCGGCACCCAGACACGCCGGGATGCCGAGTTTATAGGGCACCTTGTCATAGCGTTTGATGGTGTCGGAATCATAGAAATCGAAATGCTGGTAAAGACCTACACTTGCATGTGCTGAATTCGACTCCATGAACTCCCTTGCGAGGAGTCTTCCCTTTATCTCCACCTGACTGAGCAACGGCTGTTCGCGCATAACCTGGATTTCCGCACGCACGTTGAAATAATCGTATGGTTTCACGGATTTGACGGCAAACCGATCTCCATATTCCACATCGACCTGGGCTGCAAATCCGACATGAGTATCCCTCAGTCTGCCTTGAAATTCAAGAGCTTTCACACCGGCAGAGAGACGCACAGAGACATCGGGGCGACCGAAGACACGCCCTGTTGTGGAACGGACACGCCAAGCTTCGCCGGTGACAATACGGTTTATGCCACGCATGGGAGAGATAATGAAGGCTGCAGCCTCACGTCCGAAGCGTTCCCAGCCCGTAGTGCGGTCGTCAAGCACCACATCGGAGGTGCGATAAAGAGTCTCTCCAAGCACCGCCCCGCCGATCGGGGTGGCTATCACATCATTGGTAGAAGGATACTCACACTCCATGAATGTCTCCCACATGGCACTCCCGAAAATGGAGAACAGTTCCGATTGCCAGAAATTAAAACCATTGGATCGGGCGGCATTGAAATATAGAGACCCCGTGTAGGGATGGGCGAACATATTAGTGCCCAGCTTGTCATTATCCCAGTTATATCCATGGGCGAGATTCTCCTCAACAGATTTCAACGTGATATAGGCAAAGTCGCCATGCTGCACGAAACGATCAAATCCCCAAAGCCCGATATTGAAACCCATCACCTCTGCTGTGGCTCTCCAGAAATGCTTGTCTGCTGCACGGGCCACATCGGCTGAATCAGGGAGCTGTGGAGTCACGACACTATGGTGCATAGGGATCTGAGCCACTGCACAGGGTGGCAGCAACATATATGCGCATATCATGCACACACCCACAACAAAAAAGCGGTAAAAACTGCACAGTCGATTCATAGTTGATACTTAACCTTGCAAAATTAACGAAAAAAACATTACCTTTGCGCCCTATTATCGATAGCTTATGAAAAAAACTACTGTCACACCCCTCCTCGGACTCCTCGCCCTCTGTTGCTCCGCCTCCGCTTTCGGCAATAGCTCGTCTCCGGCCACCGGAGATACTGACAATATCCGGCCTGTGGAGACTGACAAATTGAAAATCACTCCGATAGGCACGCTCCTCATGGACGGCGCACTGTATGCCTCTCCGCAGAAGAGCGAGTTTCCCGACGGCGTGTGTATTCCCGACGTACGCCTCGGCGTGACCGCCTCAATCGGACGTCATTGGAACGCCAAGATAGAAGTGGGATATGCCTACAACAAGGTGCTTCTCAAAGACGTGTGGATGCAATATGATTTCTCCGCCACCGACCAGCTGCGTGTCGGCCTGCAGATGCAACACTTCGGATATCAGAACTCCACAGCTGCCTGTATGAAAGTCACGATGATAGAGCCGGTCAGCAACAGCGTCTTCAATGAGGGTCACATGATAGGATTGACATGGTATCATAACGCCGACAAATACTTCACTACCCTATCGGCTCATGCCGAGCCCAAGACTTCATCTCTTCTGCTCGGAAAGGATGAGATGAGAAGAGAGGGCTACGGACTGCGAACGCGTCTCGTGGCGCGCCCGCTGCATAAAGAAGGACTGATGGTGCAGGCCGGAGTCTCCGGAGCCTTTCTCACACCCCAATATAACGGCGGAAGCGGAAAAGAAGACACACATGATTCCTTCTCCTTCGGAGCTAACTTCCCCACAAAAGTGACCCTTCATTCCGCCATACACTCTACAGTCAGCCATGCGATGAATCTCTGGAAATTCACCCCCGAGCTCATGTTCTGCTATGGGCGTGCGGCTATCGAGAGTCAATATTTCTTCATGCAGGTGAATCGTCGTCAAGGCCTACCGGCATATAGAGCTACAGGAGCCTACGCCACACTGCGCGGAATAATCCTCGGGCAGGATTATACCTACAATATGGCCGTGGCCGGTATTGCCACACCGCGTCCCAAGTCGCTTGAGGGAGTGGTGTCCTACAATTACACCTCATTGAGCGACTCCCGCTCAATGATTTTCGGAGGACGCCTCAACGACATCAGTGTGGGTCTCAACTATTATATCAACCGCTATATGGTGGCCAAATTACGCTATGGCTACACTCATACGTGGGATCGCGCTGACACCCCCTCGATGAGTCTAAACACAGTGCAGGCTCGTCTGCAGTTTATTTTCTGAAAACGAAGACTCCGATTCTATCGGGATTCTCCAATATCTTTCTCCGATAATACAAACAGCCTCCAATGCGTGTGCAATGGAGGTTGTTTTGTCTTACCAGGGTTCAGACCCCAGCTTACTTACATTATTTCCTTTCGCCCATAAGAGTTGCAAGCTTGCGATAGAAGTCGGGATCCTCACCGGTGGTGATATCCATTATCTTCCCTTCGGGGCTGACAATCACTTTAGTCGGGAAACCTTGCAGTCCGTAGAGTTTCTCAACGCCATTATCAGAGGCAGGATTGTAGAGATTGACCCAAGGCAATGAATATTTAGTCACAGCATCGCGCCATGCCTGTTCGGAATCCTGACAGTCGACACCGATCACCTCGAGGCGATCCTTTTCGGCTTCGTAAACCTCCTTAAGGTGAGGGAATCCCTTGATACACCAGATGCACCACGAACCCCAGAAATCAATGATGACCCATTTGCCTCTGAAATCAGAGAGGCTCACCTCTTTTCCATCCATATTCTTAAGTGTGAAGTTGAACGCATCGACAGTGCCGTCGGTGAGCGCACGCTGACGACGGTCGGCCTCTACCCTCTCAGCGATATAGGGACGCCTCATCTCCACAAAAGGATAAAGGATCGAAGCCCTCGCTCCCGGTTGGAGAAGTGAATCCGCCTCCATAAAGTCCTCGCCATCGAGTTCCAACAACGCATAGGCAGCCGCCGGCTCGGCAGGATTTGACTTGATATAATCAATCAGGACGGCATTGTAATTACCTACAAGTTCATTAAGCCTGGCAGGGTCGGCCTGCGGCTGGGAACGCAGCGAATTGAATTCCGCAACGATAGGGGCAAGCCGGGAGTCAATGAGAGTCATCCCGTCCATAAGGGGAGAGCCGCCAACAGTATATTCCAGCGGAGAGAGCGACGTGATATTCACCACGAGATCATCACCGGGAGCCGCATAGAAATCAGCATGACTGTCATCGGAGAAATCGATGCTATATCGTGACGGCCCCTCGGCAGCCAAAGCCAACGTAAAGCTGTCGCCCGTGACGGGAACTGTCTCCGAAACAGTCTTGGGAGCTTGTCCCGCAGGTGTGGCAAGCATGTCAGAGATTGTGGCGTGGCTGACAGCCACTTCTTTCAGCCCACTGCCGGGTGAAAGATTAACCTTCACGTCTGCATAACCGGCCAGAACACCGGCCATTCCCAGAAGCACCGGGAGAATCAATTTTCTTTTCATTAAGTGTCTCTTTTGCAATTTCATTCTTTTATACTCCCCGGCTCTCAAATTACACAGACGGGCAGAGGCACAATCATTATCCACAGATATTGACTGCTTTATGCAGCTAAGCAGCTACTTATCTGAAATATCTACAAATCTATACCTCAAAAAGTTTATACAATGGCGGCTGAGCGTTCATGATTTCATCGAGGAGTTGAGAAGATTCATGAATTGATAATTCTTCAGACCCCACTTCGGAGCCACCACCATGTCGGGAGGGGCCTGCGCCAGGAATCTCTCTATTACAATCTCCGGGGGAACGATTGAGACTATGCGACGACATAAATCGAGATAGCGTTCGAGGGTCATCGGAGTCACATCAATCTCTCCGCTGCTCCATAAGCGATGCAGAGGAGTGTTGCGAATGATCTGGAGCTGGTGAAGTTTGACAGTATCTATAGGCAGGCGACATGCCATGCTCACATTGTGCAAAATATGATCATCATCCTCTCCAGGGAGTCCGGCGATGAGATGAAGTCCNCACCGCAATCCGCGTGCTGAAGCTTCGGTCACAGCCCTCTCCACATCCTGCCACGTGTGGCCACGGTTAATAAGTCTCAAAGTCGTGTCAGACGACGATTCCGCACCAATCTCCAGAAATACCGGCACCTCCTCAGCTAATGAAGCCAGCATATCAAGCACGGCCTCCGGAAGAGTATCGGGACGGGTGCCGATAACGAGTCCTACGACATCCTGCACAGATATAGCCTCCCTGTAAAGAGATTCAAGAGAGGAGATATCGGCACGATAGGTGTTGGTATAGCTTTGAAAATATGCCAGATAGCGCATAGTCGGATATTTCCGTGCGAAAAACCGTTTGCCCTCCTCAAGCTGTTTTCTAACAGACTCACCGGTCATGCAATAAGCGGGCGTGAACGAGGAATTATCGCAATATATGCACCCTCCCACTCCTATTGTGCCATCGCGGTTAGGACATCCCAATCCCGTATTTACCGACAGCTTCTGCACCTTCATGCCCGGAAATATCTGTGCGAGATATTCAGAATAAGACTTCATTTCCAAACCAATGGATTAGATTGAGACAACAGTAAGTCGGCCGCCACAATAGCGGCCATAGCCTCCACCACGACAGCACCCCGCAATCCCACACAAGGATCATGACGCCCGCGGACACCTAATGTGACGCTCCTTCCGGAGGAATCCACCGTGGGGAGTTCCGAAGCCACAGAGGGGGTGGGCTTAAAGGCAACGCGGAAATATACAGGCATACCATTGGTGATCCCCCCCTGGATGCCACCTGAATGGTTGGTGAGTGTGGAGAGAGACGGCACTTCATCTGCAGACTCCGTAACTGCCGCAGATGAATCAACAACAAAAATATCAGCCTGCTCCGTGCCCCTTGCTGCGGCGGCTTCAAAACCGCTGCCGTAGTCAAACCCCTTGACAGCATTAATGGAGAACATCGCCGAGGCGAGTCGAGTCTGCATTTTGCCATACACCGGGTCGCCGAGGCCACGTGGCAGGCCTTTGATAATACCACCCACCACGGCCCCCACACTGTCACCCCCGACACGTGCTCGCTCCACCTCACATCTCATCGCCTCCGGCAATGACTCAGGAAAAACAAAGCTTCCGTCGGAGGACATTCTTTCAACAAAAGGCAATGGCGGCGCACCGCCCACGGCGATGACACCCGCCTCAACACTGACTCCATACCTATCGAGTATGGAAGATGCGATGGCTCCNGCCACAACGCGACTCACCGTCTCACGCGCACTCGCCCGGCCTCCTCCGCGCCAATCACGAAGACCATATTTCGCCTCATACGTATAATCGGCATGATTCGGCCGATACACATTGCAGAGAGCATCATAGTCGGCCGACCTCTGTCCGGAATTACGGACCACAAAAGCAATCGGAGAACCTAATGCAAGTCCGTCCGGAGAGATACCCGACAGAAACTCCGGTATGTCGTCTTCCTTTCGCGAGCTGACAAGAGGA
Organism: Bacteroidales bacterium; assembly: GCA_014800515.1. GTDB lineage: Bacteria > Bacteroidota > Bacteroidia > Bacteroidales > Muribaculaceae > Lepagella. The sequence continues at coordinate 14,671 of JAAVFY010000017.1, read as the reverse complement.
GAAGAACCTGTGCGTCGGCGGTCGAGCCAACCGCGTATACGGTCAAAGTCAATACGCAATCCCGAAGGCACACCGTCAATCACGCCGCCGACAGCGGGTCCGTGACTCTCCCCGAAGGTGGTAAGCCGGAATTTTTCGCCGAAAGTATTCATGATTCAGAATCGGCAGCTTCGTCCACAATGTCGGACGCTATATCAGCAAACACCCCTTCGGCCACCTTCGCCAGATCAAACGGAGAGAGCTTCAGCTGCAATCCTCGCCGACCGGCACTCACATAGATGGAATCAAATTCCTGCGCTTCCTCGGATATAAAAGTAGGATAATGCTTTTTCATCCCGATAGCCGTGCATCCTCCGCGAATATAACCCGTATTCGGGAGCAATTCCTTCATGGGGAGCATCTCCACCTTCTTATTGCCCGAGACACGTGCCGCCTTCTTGAGATCAACCTCACGATTGCCCGCCACGACACACACGATAAGCCCCGTGCGGTCGCCGCGGAGGACAAGAGTCTTGAACACCTGCTCAATAGGTTCGCCAAGTTCGGNGGCCACATGATCAGCGGCAAGATTCTCAGGGTCGACGATATATTCCACCGTTTCATAACACACGCCCGCTTTATCAAGCAGGCGTGCGGCATTTGTTTTCTCAGTTTTCTTCATGCTTACTGATCCATTGTGACGAGCAACTCCTCATTGGTGCGGGTCATCTCCATACGCTTCTTGATGAATTCCATCGCTTCCGTGGAGTTCATGTCAGAGAGATAATTGCGGAGCACCCACATTCTGTTGAGAGTCTCTTCGCTCAGCAGCAGATCATCACGACGAGTGGAGGAGGCAGTGATGTCAACAGCCGGGAAGATACGCTTGTTTGACAGCTTACGGTCGAGCTGCAGCTCCATGTTGCCTGTGCCCTTGAATTCCTCGAAGATCACTTCATCCATCTTGGAAGAAGTCTCCGTGAGGGCTGTGGCGATAATGGTGAGTGAGCCTCCGTTTTCGATATTACGTGCCGCTCCGAAGAAACGTTTGGGACGTTGGAGAGCATTGGCATCGACACCACCCGAGAGAATCTTTCCCGAGGCCGGCGACACCGTATTGTAGGCTCTTGCCAGACGGGTGATAGAATCAAGCATGATGACGACATCGTGGCCGCACTCCACAAGTCGCTTGGCCTTTTCAAGCACAATACCGGCGATTTTCACATGATGCTCGGCGGGCTCATCGAATGTAGAGGCAATCACCTCGGCATTGACACTTCGTGCCATATCGGTCACCTCCTCCGGACGTTCGTCAATGAGAAGCATGATGATATACGTCTCCGGATGATTATCAGAGATAGCGTTGGCTATATCCTTAAGCAGGATAGTCTTACCGGTCTTCGGCGGAGCCACGATAAGTGCGCGCTGCCCTTTGCCGATGGGGGCGAACATATCCACCACGCGAGTCGAGATATTGGCGAAGCGGCCCTTGGTGAGATTAAACTTCTCGTCGGGGAAAAGCGGAGTGAGATGCTCGAACGCAACGCGATCGCGCACACGCTCCGGTTCAAGACCGTTGATTGAGATAACACTACAGAGCGGGAAATTCTTTTCATTGTCGCGGGGCGGACGTATTGAAGCCTCCACCACATCGCCCGGTTTGAGTCCGTATTGGCGAATCTGCTGCTGAGTGACGAGGATATCATCGGGCGAGGGTAGATAATTATAATCGCTCGAACGGAGATGGCCCACCCCATCGTTACCAATCTCGAGCACTCCGTAGGCAGTGAGAATACCCTCGAAGTCATATTGCGGCTGGCGTACAGTCTGGCGACGGCGTTCCTGAAGTTGCTGCTGACGCTGCTGCTGTCTCATCTGCTTCTTATTGAGTTGCTTCTGCATCCTCATCATCGAAGCAGGCTGACGCACCGGCATCTCCGGAGGCATAGGCATACCCTGCATTTTCTCCATACCGGAAACAGTTTCTCTTTCAGGCTTATCGGGAAGAGCTACCGGAAATTCCGCCATAGGAGGCAGAGCATCGGCCGGCGCCGGAGTAGCGGAGGGCATAATGCCCTCCTCCTTCTCGCGTGCGGAACGCGGAGTGAACGTGCGCTTACGCGCATTTGAAAAGAAGGAATCGAGTGATGGTTTTTCCTTTGCCACAGGCTGACGGCGAGGTTGGCGGGGAGCGGGTTGAGANTCAACCACAGGGGTAGGATTCTCCACTTCATATCCGGCCGCTTTCTCAGTCACTACAAGGGCAGTGGGAGCGGGTGTGACCTCCGGAGCCGGCTCCATGTCGACAGGGGCCTCCGCAGGCAATTCCGGCAAAGCAGCCGGAGTGTCAGCGGGCGCGAGCTCAAGAGGGAGAGTCGGGACTGCCTCCTCAGGCCGAGCTTTAGGTTTGCGCCCTCTTTTCTTAGGGGCGGGAGCAGGATCTTCTGCCGGAATAGCTTCCGCTTCAGAAGATTCTGCCGCCGGTATCTCAGGAGCTTGCTCCTCAGAATCGGTAGCGGCAGCTGCTGCTTCCGCCTCCTTCTCCTTCTTTGTCACGCGCTTGGCGCGCGGCTTACGTTCCTTAGTGGCTCGGCGTGAAGACTCGCGCGACACCTCCTCCTTGGCCGTCATCACGGCTTGAGTCTCAAGAATGTCGTTGATGAGATCTCCGATGGAGAGAGTATCCGCCTTTTCAACACCGATAGAACGGCCTATATTTCTAACTTCGGCCTCTTCCATCGATTCTAATTCGCTGATATGATAAGACATAGGATGTTTATATGGTTATTTCCGGGGATGCAGGTCATATCTGGAGAAAAGAACACTTTTTCTTCATACTTTCTTCATACACAGTCCACACACCTCTCTAAGGGATATGACTGCGGAATGACCAGAAAAACAGTGGATGAAAACACACGCATCCCCCATTGAAGTCGGTTAAACTTTAAATAGCTTACTTATGCGATAAGCCTATATGCGTGGTGGGGACTCTAATCTTCTCTTGTGGGATTTCCAAAGGTTGCCACACTTTCATACGGCTTTAGCGACAAAAACCGACCACAGTCATAAAAACAGCGTGACAGGTAATCAGGACGCAAAGAAGTGCGGGTATATTCTATGGAAACTATGAAAAAGAGGCTAGAGTAGACAGGAGAGAGAAAAAAAGAGAAGAAGGGAGAGTGGGGAAAAGAACGAGGAGGAGTAAATATCAGTATTCAAGGAGCGGAAGAGGCTTTGTAGGTCAGGCCACCTTCCCCACCTTCATCACGCAAAATTAATAGATTTTTTCGAATTATGCAAATCCAACACCGGAAGAAACGAAATAGCACATTTCGGCAGAGGGATCTATAAGGTCGAGACGCGAGCGGCGCAGTCCCGGCACCCATATAATTTCATCTGATAGAGCGTCGGCAAGGACCCATTGCTTCTCTTTCTCCGCACGCGACATGCCTGCATCCTTCATAATATCCGACAGAAGCCGACTCCCCTTCATACCCAATGGTTTCAATCTGTCGCCCTTTTTCACTCTGCGCAGCAGATAAGCTTCCGGCGGGCGCGGAAGCCAGGCGGAGAGATTAGACCGATCGTTCATCATTCGCTCACGTTCCTCATGAGAAAGCTTCACCTCTCCCCAACAGAATACCGGCGGACAACCGTCGTCATGTTCGCCGGGAGCGAGCATCTCCAAAGAGTCTCTCTCAAGCGACACCCGGAATCCATCGGCAAGTATCCATACCTTCCCTGATAGGAATGGCTTACGCCCAACTGCCTCCGCAATAGAACGAGCCTGCTCAGAATTGCCACCGTGGGGGGCAATAAACCGATATATTATCACAGAAGGAGCTCCCGACCTGCGGAGCACGTCAAGAGAGAGCTCTATTGGCGAAGATATAGCCTCATCGACCACTCGCCCCATAAGAGCCGCCTCCTCCCGCATCACCTCCTGTGAATGCACCAATGCCTTACGGAGTCCCGGCCAACGGGTCTCCGCAAGCGGAAGAAGTTCGTTGCGGATGAAGTTGCGGCGATAGTCGGAAGTGAGATTAGATGAATCCGTGACATACTCCAACCCTTTTTCCTCAATATATTGCAATATATCAGTGCGCGAGAATGAGAGCAGAGGACGCATGATCTCCCCCGTGTCAGGAATCATCCCCTTCAGNCCCANGACACCAGATCCNCGGAATAGGTTGAGCAGGAGAGTCTCAATATTGTCATCAGAATGGTGGNCTGTGACAATCCTCACGTTTCCGTCCACGGCCTGAGCCTGCTCCCGAAACCACTCATAGCGCAACTCCCTGCACGCAGTCTCCACCGAACACTTTCGGAAGTCCTGATACGCCGCCACATCAAAATCTTTCACCTTCAGAGAGACACCGAGACGCAGGCAAAGCGACTTCACGAAATCACAATCGCGGTCGGACTCCTCCCCTCTCAGATGAAAATTACAATGCAACGCGCAAATAGAGGCATCCGGCGGCAAGACCGCATGGGCAGCCGCTAACAGAGCCACACTGTCAGCGCCGCCGCTGAGGCATATAAGCATGGCCGGAGAGCCTGCCTTCCTCCACTCCTCCCTTACCTTCGACTCGATACTGCTCATTACGAAGATTTCAGTAACTAGTTAAGCCCCGTCTCCATGATAATATAATGGAGGCGGGGCTATATCATGTCAGAGGTCAAAAGTGACCCGGCAGATTATCACTTGTTGTCAAAGAAGCGCTTATAAAGGCCATAGAAACCGCGGCCATGACGGGCCTCATCCTTAGCCATCTCATGCACAGTGTCGTGGATTGCATCGAGATTGGCAGCCTTAGCGTTCTTGGCGATACGCATCTTATCCTCGTTGGCACCGGCCTCAGCGTGCATACGTTTCTCAAGATTAGTCTTGGTGTCCCACACCATGTCGCCGAGAAGTTCGGCAAACTTGGCAGCGTGTTCAGCCTCCTCCCATGCGTAACGCTTGAAAGCGTCGGCAACCTCAGGATAACCCTCGCGGTCAGCCTGACGAGACATGGCAAGATACATACCGACTTCAGTACACTCGCCCATAAAATGATTGTTGAGGTCTTTCTTCATCTCCTCATCCACGTCCTTAGCCACACCGATCTCATGCTCGGTGACAAACTTGAGAAGATCTTCCTGATTGAGTTCTTTGAACTTGGACTGAGGAGCGCCACACTGGGGGCACTTTTCGGGAGCGACCTCTCCGTCAGCTACATAGCCGCAGATGGTACAGATCCACTGTTTTGCCATAACTAAAAAAAGTATTTGAAGTTTAGTTTCAGAGTTATTATTCAAAGGTCATAACAACTCAGAGATAAAATAGTTCATGATTCCCCTCATTCTCCCCTCAAAAAAAATTACCATAGCCAAGCATCCACATATCTGGATATTGATTCTGTGTAAGCTGACCTGGATAGGCTTACCATATATAAGAAGTATTTTTCGGCTTGAGCCGAAGTATCTCAAACTTTCTCAAGCATAAGAGAATGAATAAAAAAAAGAAAAAGGAACCGTCCGATAATACAGACAGCTCCTTCTACCCTTAAAACCTCTGGGTGAAAGATGGGTCTCGAACCCACGACCTACGGAACCACAATCCGTCGCTCTAACCAACTGAGCTACATTCACCATTTAGCAATCATTTCCGAGTGTCCCGAGGGGCTTTCTCTTCCGAATTGCGATGCAAAATTAGTAAGTATTTTCGAACCCACCAAATTTTTCGGCAAAAAAATTAGTTGACATCATACCTTCATCCTTCAACATCCGCCATTACACATTAATATTCAATCTATTACCGACTTTTAAAGGATTCCATTTTCCATGCTCAAAAGTGTAATCCGCAAAAATAAGGACTATCCCGACGGAACGCCCTGCAACGAATGGCGCACAATTGACCTTAAGGAATACTATCCGCACAAGACAGGTAACTGTCGCACACATAACCCTCTATGCCGTGTTCCACTCAACGACAAGGCAAAATATGAAGAAGGAACTTGTAACAATGATAGACTGAGCAATGAAAGTAACCGCATACATAAGGACAAAGACAGCCGCAAAGAACAACCTCAATAGGCAAGGTTTCATATTACTTCTGTCAACATCTCCCGTTTCAATGTCGGCACCGGACACAGACAGAAACGCGAATGGGAGGTTGGGAACAAATCCCACTATGATGATCTTGACCCCCAAATGTCAGGAACAAGAATCTCATTGAAAGTTATATCTTCGCAATTAATATTTTGATTCGACTGCGCTCGGGGCACAGACCGCACCCCCGGGCCGTCCCAAAAGCGGCTGAAAAAGGTTCTGAGCCCCGAGCGCAGCGAAGGGTGTGGGTCGAACCGTATTTGAGCGCATCCAACCCTAAAACTTAAAGCCTAACTAAAACCTAACACCTAATGGCAGCCTAACGTCTATGCGCCGCAGAGGGTGCAGCCCCAGTAGACGAGGGCGGCGAAGAGTGCGCCTATTATGGGGCCGCAGATGGGCACCCAAACGTATTTCCATTTGCTTGAGCCTTTGCCTTTTATGGGCAAAATGGAATGGGCAAGCCGCGGACCGAAATCGCGCGCCGGGTTGATGGCATATCCGGTGGTGCCTCCCAACGACATGCCGATCACGATGACGAGCAACGAGACGGGTAGTGCGCCTATAGAGCCGAGTCCGACTTCGGATGTGTTGCCTTTGCCCGACATGAAGAGAATGACAAGTATCAGCACAAAGGTGCCTATCACTTCCGAGAGGAAGTTGCGCTTCATGTTTTCGATTGCGGGAATTGTGGCAAAGACTCCGAGTTTGGTGTCGGTGTCTTCGGTGAGGTCGAAGTGATCTTTATAGAAGTAGTAGACGGCCACGGAGGCGAGCACGGCTCCGAGTATCTGCGAAATGATGTATGGCACGACGAGCGTCCAGCTGAATTTTCCGGCGGTGGCGAGTCCGATAGTAACTGCGGGATTAAGGTGCGCCCCGGTGTAGGGCCCGGCCACGAGCACCCCGCACATCACGGCAAGACCCCAGGCGAGTGTCACTACCACCCAACCGGCTCCCTGCCCTTTTGATTTGTTAAGTGAGGTACATGCGCAGACTCCCACTCCGAGAAGTATCATCACAAAGGTGCCTAAGAATTCGAACAGGCATTGTAGAAAAACTGACGGTTCCATGGTGAGTTTTTTGATTTTAAGGAGTTTACAGCAAGGGGCAACTTCGGCACGCGCGTGGCGAAGTCGCCCCGTTTATTTATTTTTTCATTGAATCGGGGGTGAGGACGCGTCTCACGGCATCGTGCCAACCGGCAATTTCGCGCTCTATTTTCTCGCGAGGTGCCGAGGGTGAGAATTTACGATCCACCTGCCATTGCTTCTTGATTTCGTCGATGTCTTTCCAGTATCCCACGGCGAGTCCGGCCATATATGCGGCGCCGAGTGCGGTTGTTTCGGTCACCAGCGGACGAAGCACTTCGGTGTCGAGCAAATCGCTTTGGAATTGCATCAGCAGGTTATTGCGCGAGGCCCCGCCGTCGACTTTCAGATTTGCAATATTAAGTCCGGTATCTTTTTCCATTGCTTTCACAATGTCGTAGGTCTGATAAGCGATACTTTGCAGGGCTGCGCGGGCGATGTGGGCGAGCGTCGAGCCGCGGGAAAGGCCCGATATTGCACCACGGGCATATTGATCCCAATAGGGGGCGCCGAGTCCGGTGAAGGCCGGCACGAAGTATACGCCATCCGTATCGGGAACGGAGGCAGCCAGTTCTTCCACTTCGGCCGAACTTGAGATGCAGCGCAGATTGTCGCGGAGCCATTGCACCACCGACCCGGCCACGAATATCGAACCTTCCAGCGCGTAGGTGACCTTTCCGTTGAGTCCCCATGCAATTGTAGAGATAAGAGTGGTTTTCGATTGAATGGGTTTGTCGCCCGAGTTCATCAGGAGGAAGCATCCGGTGCCGTAGGTGTTTTTAACCGAGCCTGGTTCCACACACATCTGGCCGAAGAGGGCCGCCTGCTGGTCGCCCACGATTCCGGCAATGGGAACTTCGTGAGCAAAGAGCGTGGTGGTGGTGTAGCCATAGACTTCGCTGCTTGATTTCACTTCAGGCATCATCGAGATGGGAATATCTAAAAGTTGAAGGAGTTCTTCGTCCCATTGCAATGTGTTGATATTGAACAGCATGGTGCGCGAGGCGTTCGACACATCGGTGACGTGCACCTGGTTGCGCGTGAGGCAGGCCACGAGCCAGCTGTCGATCGTGCCGAAGCGGAGTTTACCGGCATTGGCCTTTTCGCGGGCACCGGGCACATTCTCGAGAATCCAGCGAATTTTGGTGGCGCTGAAATAGGCATCGATTATCAAACCGGTTTTCTGCTTTATCATGTCGGTCAGGCCGCGGTCGCGCAGGGAGTCGCAATATTCCGAGGTGCGTCGGTCTTGCCACACGATAGCATTATAAATAGGTTCGCCGGTTTCAGCGTCCCACACCACGGTGGTTTCGCGCTGATTTGTGATGCCGATTGCGGCGATGTTATGACCGTTAATGCCGATCTGGGAGATTGCTTCGGCAATCACAGCGGCCTGCGAACCCCATATCTGCTGGGGGTCGTGTTCCACCCAGCCCGATTTCGGGAAGATCTGGGGGAATTCATGTTGAGCCACGGAACAGATGTTCCCTTTGTGGTCGAATACGATGGCGCGCGAGCTGCTCGTACCCTGGTCAAGAGCCAGGATATACTGCGGATAGTTACTGGAAGTTTCCATGGTTGATTGAGCTTTTAATGGGTGTTATGTAATATAAGGACTTACTTCTGATTTGCTGCAATTGTGGCTTCTACATCAAGAGCCTGTGCGATGAGTGATATGGGATTTTCGACAGGGAGTCCGGTGGACATTTCTATCTGCCATTTGCACGTTTCGCAGTCGGTGGCCACGGAGTCGAGATTGCTGTCGAGAATCTGGCGGAACAGAGGCGCGCCGATAGCCTGCGAATAGTCATAGTATTCTTTTTTGAAGCCGTAGGTTCCGGCAATTCCGCAGCAATGCGGGTCGAGGCGCACGAAGTCGAGGCCGGGAATCATTTTCAACAGGGAAGTGGAGTAAACGCTCCAACCGAGTTTATCCATGTGGCAGGGAATATGGTAGGCCACCCGTTTGTGGAAATCTTTGCGGAACACGAGTTTCGCTTTGCCCTCGTCAACGAGCCGGAAGAGTTCGCGCGTGGCCAGCGAGATGTGATCGCGCACGTCTTTATTGTCGAGTTTGAGCACGTGGGAGTATTCGTCGCGGATTGTGAAACAGCAGGTGGAGGATGTGAGCATCACATCGCAGCCGTTGCCCACGGCTTCGCGAATGGAGCGCAGGTTTATTTCGGCATCGCGCGTGGCATCCTTGATACAGCGGTTGGCGATCTTTGCCACTCCACAGCATTTTTCCTTTTCGAGCAGGCGCACGCCTATTCCCACCGCATTGAACACTTTTACGAAATCCATTCCCAGTTGCGGATAGTTGTAGTTCACGTAACATCCGTGGAAATAGGCAACGTGACGGCTGAATTTCTCCTGCTCGGCCTCGGCATGTTTGCGGAACCAGGTTTCGAACTTAACCGATGAATACTTTGGGAACGTTCGTTGATCGTCGATTCCCAACACTTTATCCATCAATAGTTTCACAGGTTTGAGGCCGAGCGTATAGTTAACAATGGGGGCAAAAGCGGAAGCCATTGTTCCCACGGTATCGGTGTCGGCCAGCATGGAATCGCGCAGCGAGGGGCGATGCTTGGCATATTTGATTCGCGCCGTCTGAATGATGTCGCCGATGCGCACATCGTTGGGGCAAGCCACTTCGCAACGCTTACAGTTAAGGCAGTATTTCAGGGCCTCATCGTAGAAGAAGGGCTTTTTGAGTCTGTAACGCTCGCCGTCGGGCCCGGCTTGTTTCGGGCCGGGATAGTCGGGATTGACCGCAGTGACCGGGCAATAGACTGTGCAGATAGTGCATTTTATGCAGGATTCAAAGTTATTGTCGCTGATATTTTGTTGCTGGAGTGTCATCATGGCCGTAAAATTAGACTAAGATTGCTTTTCTTGAAAATTTACACTTCGGTTTTATGAGCCTGTGATATCGGAGGCGGCATGAAGGGCGGTGGCCAGTGTGATTCCGGCTCCCGAACCTTCTTTGAGGGCATTGAAGCCTGCCAGAAGGGCCCCGGTGGCATAAAGATTCTCGATGATTTCGCCATGACGAGAGGGTCTGAACCGCGAGTCGGTGGTTACGCCATAAGTCATATAGGGCTGCGAGGCGTAGAAATCTTTTTTATACCATTCGGTGCGTCCTCCCTTCACGTTGAGATCGAGACCCAGAGCCGGTTCGTAAATACGCTCCATGTCGGCTATGAGGCCGTGGCCGAAGAAACTTCCGGTGGAGATTACGAAATTCTCGGCTTCCAGAGGCATATCGCCGAAGTTGACTGTATATATTTTCTTGAGTCGTTTTTTTTCAAACTCCCCTTTCACCACCGTGTCGCCGGGCATGAATTCACCACCGAGGCGGATAAAGAGGTCGCGCAAACTTAATTGGCAACGCACACCGGGCACCGAGGCGGGAGTTGTCGGCACGAACCATACGGGCACATCCACACCCTTGCGGAGTCTTTCAACGGGAGCATCACTGTATATTCCCAACACAGCGGGCATTATGACTGCATCCACCCCGGTTGCAACTTTATTGATTTGCGCGGCAAGATGATCCACGGCCTCGTCGGTGAGGAAACGAGACATGTTGGTGGCTCTCATTTCAGTGGTGCTTTTCCGCAGAATATCGAGTTCGGGGATATTTACGGAAGCCATTTTACATTCCACACCCTTCTTCTGAAGCCCGTGGGCAAGAAAACGGGGGTAGAAATCTATGTAGGAGTAAATATTGACCAAGGCCACTTTTTTCCAGGGCATCGGTTTTCCCGGTTCGAAATAAACATAGTCGTCGAGTGTGAGCCATGCCGGCTTCATGAAGCCCAGCGGCGTGAGGCGAAGATGATTGGAGCTTAACGACCCCGAAGACTTTAACCCGGCATCTTTTAGCAAATCGGGCACTTTCGAGAGTAGGGAACGGAGGCGCTCTTCGCCAATCACACGGTAGGGATGACTTTCGTCAAGCTGATTTATCTGACCGAGGGGATTTTCAATAACGGTTTTATCTCCAACCTTCCCTAACAGCTCGAATGACCCCGACCAGAAATGGAGCGCACTCTGCCCGGCGGAAACGATGGCGGTTCTACGCCCTGCGCGGGCACATTCAATGGCGGAAACAAGGCCGCTGAGGCCTCCACCTATAATAATTGTATCGAATCTCATGGCTCAGACTTTTAATGTTGTGTAGGATTATCTATAACATTCACTTCAGACGGGTCAAGGCCGCATACACCTTCGTAGAGCCATGATGTGAATTGAATTTCCACCAGAGTCTCACCCCAGCAGACGGGATACATTCCATGCCAGCGTTCATCAAGAAACGAAGCGAGGTCATCGAGGCTTCGCTGGGTGCATTTGTCGTGACGTTCAAGAAGACCGGCACCACGGCAGGCACAGAGTTCGCCTTGACAGGTACCCATTCCAAGACGCGTGCGACGGCGCAGATTAACCAGGTTGTGCACGTGGAGTTCTTCGATGGCATAATTCACTTCGCCCACCGACACCTGTTCACATTCGCACACCAAGGCATCGGCGGCATCATCGTCAGAGACAATTTTTGCTGTCAACGAGCCGTGACGTTCTTCGGCTGCTTTCTGCTCGGTGCTGAGTTCAATGATGTGAGCGCGACGCTTACGGTTGTCGGCAGTTTCTTCCGATCCGGGCAACGGGACTTCGGCCGTGCGGCAGGGACGGTCAACATCAAGTTTCCGACAAGCCATGTCGGTTGCCTCCTCGGCCATTAGCCTGTATGTCATGAGTTTGCCGCCGGTAATGGTAATAAAGCCCTCTACCCCGTCGCGCTTTTCATGGTCGATACAAACAATGCCCCGGCTTATGCTTCGGCCTGAGGGATCGTTGTCGGCAGCCACAAGGGGACGCACACCCGCGTAAGCACGGAGGATACGAGTCCAGGCCATAGCGGGCGAAAGCTTCACCCCCTCGCGCAGAAGCAGGTCTACTTCTTCGGGAGTGACCTCCATATTGTCAATCTGATCGTATGGAATCCGGGTGGAAGTCGTGCCGATCACGCAGATAGTATCGCCCGGCACAAGAATATCGGCATCACCCGGTTTGCGGCAACGGTTCAGAACCATTTGGTTTATTCTATGACCAAAAATCAGCAGCGATCCCTTTGCCGGGTACATATTGAGGGTAATTCCGGCCAGCTCGGCAAGTCGGTGGCCCCATATTCCGGCAGCATTTATAGTTACACGGCCCCGCACTTCACGGGTGGAACCGTCGCGTCGGGAACGCAATTTGACCCCGGCGATGCGCGTTCCATCCTTAATAAAGCCTTCCACCTCCTGATAAGTAAGAATGTCGGCACCGTTCATGCGGGCGGCCATTACGTTGGCAGTGGTGAGACGGAACGGATCGACCGACCCGTCGGGCACCTTGACAGCGCCGATTATATCGGGATTTACAGAGGGCTCTATGCGCAGAGCCTCCTTCGGATCAAGCTCCTCGGCGGGAATTCCGGCCTTCAGGCAATCATCGATAAAAGCAGTGTGATAATCAAGGCCATCTTCGGGCAGCGACACAAAAAGACCGCCGGTTTCCTCAATACAGTGACGGGCGATGCGTTTGAGAATCATATTCTCTTTGATGCACTCGGCGGCCGATTCGGGGTCGGTGTGGGCATAACGGGCACCACTATGCAACAAACCATGATTTCGGCCTGTGGCACCGGCCGTGAAATCCAGACGCTCAATAAGAATTGTCTTAAGGCCACGCATGGCACAATCGCGTGCCGTTCCGGCTCCGGTGGCGCCTCCGCCAATGACAATTACGTCGTATTCCTTGGTGTGGTCGTATTTCACAGGCATGATTTTTCGGTTGAAGATTATATGTTTTTTAAGTTGTGTATTATTTAAACATAGATTCCGGATTAACTAAACATAGAATTCGGATTAATTAAAAATATAGATTCTATGGCTACCCAATCACGTAAACTTGTTGTTAAGCAACTTAAGTAATTCCTTAACACTTATAACACTCGGTAAATAGCTAATGTTCGCATATTCACTAAAAATTAGTTAAATAATGCATCAAGACCCCAACCCCACTTTAAATGCAGTAACCTTTCTTGTGGGGCACGATTCTTGGAAAGAGGTAATGGCCTTGTTATTTGAGGATGAAACGAACAGGGTTATGAGTGCATATATTTTTATATTGCTGTCCGATAAAAATTTTTGAAGACATAAAAATTTTTATCGGACAGCAATAAATGCCATTATTAAAAGCTGATGCACCGACATAGTTAATATTACCATCAACAATATCTGTCTTAGTAAGTAGCCCTGTGGAGCAAACAAGGTATAATTTGTTCCCGAAAATCAACTTCATCAATACTTCTTAATACAAGATGTATTTAAGTATTGATTGGTTAAAATCAGCTGTTGTGATATTAAATGGCTTTGGAGGGAGCTTATAGCTTAGTCTTTCATTTGGGTTAATCCATTGAATCGTAGAATCACCACTTTGTCTATAAATAACATCAATCCAATAATCTTCAATTGTAGCCCAAGAACCGCGAATATCTTGGCGTCCTTGATTTTTAATTGAAACTAATCCATCATTTTCTATGTAGCATGAGAAAAACAGGCTTGTTAAGATGCGAGACTTTTGCCCGGAAAATAAATACCGATGTAACTACTCCAGAAAAAATCATTTCAGGTAACTTGATGATTTTTTCTAAAGTGTGAGAGTCAAGAATTTTTCGAGCCTTTCCAATAATTTTGTCTAACCTATTATTAGGAAGGATAAAAGCACAGATTGTATCTTTGGGGACGCTATTAAGCACATTGAAGACAATATCGAGACATTTATATTTAGTCTCAAATGGTGGGTTCATAACACCATTTTTATTGAATTAAAATGGATTAAGTTGAATCGTTCTAAATGCTAATATTCTTATTATCAATCCAATTAAACGAATTTAAATTTGCCTGGATATATTAAAGTTTCAAAATTTATAGGTAACTTTATAGGTAACTTCTGAAAAGTTTACTATCTTTGCATTCGGGAATCGAACTTGTTGAAATTCCGGCTAATTTATAAAGTTACCTATAAAGTTACCTATTATGGCAAAGACTCTCTCCAGGTTCTATTTCCTCAAAAAGGATGGGAACAAGGATAAGGCAACCCTTTTCGTGAGGGTGCAGGACCCGATACGCAAGATTTGATGTTCAGTTTACCACCCGGCTGCGCGTATCGGTGCCGGAATGGAAAGTAGCGGTATCAACTGAAGATGCGTTGGCGCGTCATCGTAAGGAATATCCAAAACTGCATGATAAGCTCGGACGAATCGAGGTGATGCTGAAGCGCGAGATGGATGCTCCGGAATTTGACCGCGAAAAAGTTAAGCAGGAAATAATGTCTATCGCAGATCCGGAAAAGTCTGAGATTATGCGTCGCCAACAGGAGGCTGAGGTATTGGCAAAAGAAAAGGCAGAGCGGGAGCAGCGCGAGGAAGCAGAAAAAGCTCAACGTGCGGCCGCTGCCGA
>JAAVFY010000016.1 GCA_014800515.1 Bacteroidales bacterium | reverse complement strand
CACGTTAAACCTCTTCTTACAAAAATTTCTCCTTAAGTGGCTAAGAAAAATTAATAATATGATAGATGCGCGATAATTTTGAGACAGGTTGGCCGCGGAGCGAAGGAGCTTAGCGAGCTAAGCGACTGAGAGACAAGGTCAAGATGGCCAGAATTAGCCGCATATATCATATTAAGATACTTTCAAAGCTACTGAGTCATTATATCGTTTAATTTTTCTTAGCTACTTAGCTACTTAGCTACTTGTTTCCAGTTTATGAATCCGACGGTAGAATTTCTCCCGGATCCCTCTTCCGCCGGTTGCTCGCTTTCCTTGACGGTGAGCGGCATGATTATGTTCCGGATCCGGATTCGGATATGAAAAGATTTCTGATAGCTTGTCTGGGAAATATCGGCCCCGAATATGCCGATACTCGTCATAATATAGGATTTATGGTGGCCGATCGCATGGCTGCTGATGCCGGTGTCGCATTTTCTTCATGCCGATATGGCGATATGGCGACTGTCAAAGTTAAAAACTGCGAACTCCTTATTCTCAAGCCTTCCACTTTTATGAATCTGAGTGGTGTGGCGATCCGCTATTGGATGAATAAGGAGAAACTTCCTCTTGAAAACCTTCTTGTAGTGGTCGACGACCTTGCCATTCCGTTCGGGCAGCTCAGAATGCGCACCCGTGGTTCTGACGCCGGTCATAACGGATTGAAGAATATCGCGTCCGAATTGGGAACGCAGAATTATGCACGTCTTCGTTTTGGCGTGGGGAATGACTTCGCACGTGGCTCTCAGATAGACTTCGTCTTAGGCAGCTTCCCCCCGGAAGAGAAAAAGCTTCTTCCCGAAAAAATAGGGAGAGCTGTCGACGCCGTGAAGGCTTTCTGTCTCTCCGGAGCTGCCTTTGCCATGAACCACTATAACGGGTAAGCAACTTTTTTCTTGCTTCTCTCCCTACCTTCTCTCTTCTCCCTCCTTCCTTTGAACAGGATATATAATAGAGACAAAAAACTCCTCCCGACAGTCAGCATCCTCAGAATGCTTTTTCTGTCGGGAGGAGTTTTTTATTGGGCAAAGATGTTTTTTAAGAAATTCGTTATACCTCATCCTCGTCATCATCAGTCTCCCAGTCAAGAAAGAAACTGTCCGCGTAAGAATCTTCCTTGAAACGTGATAGCTCCCGGCTGTCTCGTTTCGTGGGACGTCCGAGTCCTTTCTGACGGTCCACGAATCCGGATATCTTTGTCATCTCAAGCAATTCATACTGTTCGGGGGAGGTGACGTTCTCAAGATATTCGGGCACAAGACGCGCACCAAGACGATTACCCGTCACCTGAAGCACTTTAAAACTATAAGTGATAGGAGGTTTCTTTACGTCAATGATGTCGCCGGGTTTTATCATCCGCGATGGTTTCAGAGTCACCCCTCCCATCGTCACGCGCCCTTTTTTACAGGCATCTGTGGCAATCGTGCGTGTCTTGAAGACTCGCATAGCCCACAGCCATTTGTCCACTCTTTCCTCTCTTGTGCCTTTGTCTGTTTTTGCCATTGATTCAAGTGCTTGTCATTTATCAGTNGTCCGCACTAATTTGAGTACGGTTTCCCCCTGCGAGTTGAGGAATATGACCGAATTTTCTGACACCGGTTTCGCTCTTGAAGCATCTTCAAGTGCTACAATAAACCGTGTTTCATAATTGGGATCCGGACATCCCATCCGGGTAGTGACTATCGATTGGATAGAAATGGAATTAGGCGCTTCCATATCTGTCTCCAGACTGCCGTTGAGAATATTGCAACCGGTATTGCCATGAATCTTTCCCTCGTCAACGTCGATCACGAGTTTCATATCCGGATTGTTGATCGGCTCATTATCAATGGCCGCCACTCTCCAGGTGCCGTTAAGAAACTGGAAGTTCTGATGCATCAGTTCCATCAGGAGATTCATGGAACTGTCGTAGAAATAGAGATAATATTCCGATCCCCGGAGCTCCCAGGTGTAGCGTCTGACATTATTGAGCGCGGAATTGATCTCGGCATCAGTGATCCCTTCCTTCCCGCAGGCCATCATGGTTGATATGA
This sequence comes from Bacteroidales bacterium, assembly GCA_014800515.1. Taxonomy (GTDB): domain Bacteria; phylum Bacteroidota; class Bacteroidia; order Bacteroidales; family Muribaculaceae; genus Lepagella. The sequence continues at coordinate 4,512 of JAAVFY010000016.1, read as the reverse complement.
GATGATCAAAACTCAAGGTGCTGTCGGACGGATTATATGTGTAGGAAGCATTGATGACATTGCAGCCGTTAGATCCGTAGACTCTCTTTTCATCCGGCACGAATTTCAGGAAGGGTGCGCTCTCTCCGACAGCCTCTTCTCCCATCACCTTCTCTATAGCCCAATCTCCTTTTATTATGCCGTGATTCAACTCCTCGGAGGTGTATACCTTGGTGGAATTGTTAAGATGAATNATTTCTCTGTCTTGCGGCAACACTGCATCCTGCTTCACGTTTTTTCCTCCATCCGTGATTTTTTGTCCGACACTGTTTATGAGCGAACATCCGCTCAGTGTCATCAGCGCAATGGATGCGAGTGGTAATATATGTCTGAATCCTATTCTCATCTCAATTCTAAGTAGCTACTTATTTTTCTGCAAATATAAGAATATTTTTTGTATTTCTCCGGTCTTGTAAGTGGATAGCCCCCGTTAGTCCCCCCAATGTTTCCTCAACGGATACTTGGTGGGACGCAATAGCAGACGCAGCGAGGTGGAATGAGTGCAATAATTCCAAAGCCAGTTCATCAGAACCACCACCTTGTTTCTCATTCCTAACAACGACATGAGATGTATGGCAAGCCAAGCCATCCACGCAGTCCACCCCGAGAAGGTGAATTTCGGAAGATCGGCCACTGCTCTATGTTTGCCTATTGTGGCCATACTGCCTTTGTCATGATAGCGGAAAGGCGTCGTGAACTCTCCTTTATTAAGATTTTTGGCGAGAGTCCGTGCCTGCTGTATGGCCGGCTGCGCCATCTGCGGATGCCCGTGAGGGTATTCCTCTGTCTGCATCAATGCTATGTCGCCAATAGCCATGACGGTGTCTTCCAGCCCCTTCACCCGATTGTACTCATCTGTGATGATTCGTCCGCCTCTTCCTATGGTTTCGGCGGGAAGTCCGGGAATTGGTTCTCCTTTCACACCCGCTGTCCAGATGACAGTCTCCCAATATTCTTTATGCCCGTCGGCAAATTCCACCTCTTTATCCTTATACCCCTTCATTGTGGTGTTGAGCCTGACATCCACAAGCAATGACTTAAGATACTCCAACGCCTTCTTCGACGCTTTCTCGCTCATAGCTCCGAGAAGCTTCGGTGCCCCTTCCACAAGGGTGATGGTCACATCATCCCGCTTTAACTCCGGATACTCCCGCTTGAGNATGTCTTTCTTCNTCTCCCCGNTGGCGCCGGCTATCTCCACACCGCTCGGACCGCCTCCCACTACCAGGAAACTCAACAGGCGTNTCCTCTGCTCGGGGTCCTTGCAAAGAGCCCCGCGCTCCAACCTGTCGAGTATCTCGTCGCGGGTGAGAGCAGCCTGCCCCACGGTCTTAATACCGAAAGTTGTTTCCTTAAGTCCCTCCATCCCGAAGTAGTTGTTGGTGGAGCCCGCCGCTACCACAAGTCTGTCGTAGGGTATAGTCTCGTAACTCGTGGTCACGGTCCGTTCCGAAATATCGATATCTTTCACATGNCCCATGTGGTATCTCACGTTCGGAAGTTTCTTNAATTCAAGTCGGAATGGAAATGTAATGTTGGATTCCGTAAGGCCGGCCGATGCCACTTGGTAGAAGAGTGGCGGGAAACAATGGAAATTNTTTCTGTCAATTACGTGTACTTCATATTTTTTCTTATCAAGATGCTTGACAAGATTCAANCCGGCAAATCCTCCTCCGATTATTACTATTTTTTCCATATCCGTCAGTTTTGTTGTTGAATGTGATTCATAGGTGAGACCGTATTTGAAGCGGATTACCCCGCTTCCCTATCAGTCCCTATATTTCCAACATCGGGAGTCGGCAATCGGTTTTTTTGAATTATCATTGTTTTGTGTTAAATTTGCATCTCCATCCCCCCGGACTCTTTGTCCGCGCTGACATTCTTAGCTACTTGGCTAATTAACGTTCATTAGAATGAAAAAAGCTTTGAATCCTCATTCCTCACTTCTTCNTCNCATTCCCTCCGCTTTATTANNNGCGTGCGCCCTCTTCGCTCCCATTGGTGCCCGTGCGCAGGTGAATGCGGAGCAGGTGCTCGCCATAGGCAGGAATGTCCTCTCTATGGAGGATTATATGCTGGCTATTCAATACTTCAATCAGGCTATTAAGGCAAAACCATATCTGGCCGACCCTTATTTCTTCCGCGCCTTGGCCAAACTCTCTCTTGAGGATTATAAGGGTGCGGAAGAGGATTGCACTCTTGCTATCGAGCGAAATAAATTTAAGACGGAAGCTTACAAGCTCAGAGGATTCGTAAGGCAGCACACCGGCCGCGATTCGCTCGCTATCGAGGATTATGACGTTGGCCTGGCATACGATCCGACTGATCGTTATTTTCTTTTTTATAAGGCAGTCGCACTGACTGACGTAAAGGAATATGAGAATGCGGATTCCATATTTGAGACTCTCTTACGCCGCTATCCTCGATTTGAAGAGGGAGTGGCTGCACGCGCACGCCTCAATATTGTGAGAGGAGACACAGTGGCTGCTTTGACCGACCTCGACCGTGCGCTNTCCATTTCGCGCTCTCAAGCAAATGTCTATCTGATGAGGGCCGAGATTGAGGCCAAACGCAGAGAATGGGAAGCGGCCTCNGCCGATATGGACGAGGCTATAAGGCTTTTTCCCGATGAACCCGACCTCTACGTCAACCGTGCTTTTTTGCGATATAATATGGACGACTTCTTCGGAGCCATGTCGGATTATAACCGTACTCTTGAAATTGATCCGCGTAATGAAGCCGCTCTTTTTAATCGTGCATTACTCCGNTATGAGGTCAAGGATCTGAATAGAGCTGCCGAGGATTTCACATCTGTCCTCTCCCTTGATCCCTCCAACTTCCACGCTCTCTATAACCGAGGTCTTGTCTTCCTCGAGTCAGGAGCCTGGAAGGACGCATTGTCTGATTTCTCTGCCATCGCCTCCCGTTACCCCAAATTTTATCCTGTTTATTATGCCATAGCGGAATGTCGCAGAAATCTTGGCGANATGCGGGGGGCTATGCAAAATGTGTATCATGCCGAGGAGCTCGTACATGCCTACGTGAAGAATCCCGATAAAAATCCGCTTGACCGTCCGGCCATTGCGGCTGCCACTTCCAACTCTTCGGGGCGCGAACTCCGTGAGGAAGATGAATCGGAGACTGATGTGATGGAAAGATTTAACCAACTGGTGACTGTGAGTGAGACTTCGGAGACGCAATTGAGCTTCAACGATAAGGTAAAGGGCCGTATTCAAGACCGTAATGTCAACGTCGAGCCGGCAGCCCCATATTCTCTTACTTTCTTCCCTCAGCGTGAGACACTGCGCGCCTTGTCAAACTATTTCCGCGAACTCGACGATCTTAACACCGCGCGCTATCTTTCACGAACTCTCTATCTCGCTCCGGCGGAGTCGGCTCTCGCTTCTCAAGAGCAGGCATCCACTCTTTTTGAACTTGCCGACCGCGTGAAATATGCCGATGAGGAGGGAACGGCACGCCCCGTAGATCTTCTGGCACGAGGTGTGGCCTTGACTCTGCTGAAGAACTATCAGGATGCGATCACTTCTCTTGATACTGTATTGGCAGGCAATCCGCGTTTCACAGTCGCGCTTATGGCACGTGCATACGCTCTCTATGCGGATGCACTCGCACGACTNTCAGGAGGAAATATCGACTCTGACCCCACATTATNACGAAGACAGGCTATGAAGGAACTGACAGATGCTCTCGCCGATTATGATTCGGCACTCGCTCTGAATCCTCGTCTCGTATATGCTTGGTTCAACAAAGGAGTAATATTCTATCTTCTGCAAGATTACGCCATGGCAGAGAACTGTTTCTCCAAGGCTTTGGAAACCGATCCCGATTTCGGAGAAGCCTATTACAACCGTGGACTCTCATTCCTGAAATCCGGCCGAAAGAACGAGGCCTTCTCCGATCTCTCTAAAGCCGGCGAACTNGGAGTCCTTCCCTCCTACAACATCCTGAAGAGAATGAAATANCATCCCGATTAAGACCCCATACNGNAATCTCGTATGTAAACTATTTCAATTTCATCTGAACGCTGGAGGAAGTAGTTGATCAGGGAGTCCATGCGGTTAATTATCTCTTAATTTTGACTCAATTCCCTCAATGGANGACAATGCACTCTTGAAGTCTTTTGGCAGATGCTTTTCGAGCTGATATTGGGACACTCCTATGGGCAGATTGTTATCTCGCCCTGAAAAAAAGTTGACTCCTAAAAGAGTCAAAAGATGATAAAATTTCAGAGTCTGCCGAGACATAAACGGCAAGCAATCCGCGATGAGGTATTGCGTCTTTATGCAGAAACNGACCTCAGTTATGGAGAGATAGCTGAAGAAAACGGAGTTCGGGTACGCACGGTTGAATATATTGTGCGTAATTTTGCGTCCGAACTTCCAACAGTCCCGACCATGAGAAAGAAGAAGAAAGACGCCGGCGAAGAGGATTATGACCGTCTCAGGGCAGAGT
>JAAVFY010000015.1 GCA_014800515.1 Bacteroidales bacterium | reverse complement strand
ATTAAGTAGCTAAGAAAAATTAATAATATGATAGATGCGCGATAATTTTGAGTCAGGTTGGCCGCGGAGCGAAGGAGCTTAGCGAGCTAAGCGACTGAGCGACAAGGTCAAGATGGCCAGAATTAGCCGCATATATCATATTAAGATACTTTCAAAGCTACTGAGTTATCATATCGTTTAATTTTTTCTTAGCTGCTTATGCTTGATAAGGATACATATTATATGAATATGGCCCTTCGCGAGGCCCGGGAGGCCTTTGATGAAGGTGAGATTCCTGTGGGTGCTGTCATTGTGGCTGCCGACAAGGTGTTGGCCAAGACTCATAATCTCACAGAGACTCTTACTGATGTCACTGCCCATGCCGAGATTTTGGCTATCACAGCCGCTTCGTCGGCTTTAGGAGGGAAGTATCTGCCGCAGTGTACTCTCTACGTCACGGTTGAGCCATGTCCTATGTGTGCTGGTGCCCTGGGTTGGGCTCAGATCGGACGTATAGTCTATGGCGCTCCAGACTCAAAACGTGGATTTTTATCCCGTTATGCCGATGGCCTTGATGTCGCCCGGACCGCGCTTCATCCGCGCACTGTTGTGGAAGGCGGTGTTCTGGAAGAGGAATGTGCCTCTCTTATGCGTGATTTCTTTAAAGCGCGCCGGCGTTGACTATGTCGACACATCAGGACATTTTTGGCGGTTGATTAGTCATATTACCGTTTAAATTTCTTAGATATATACATACTTATACTCAATATTCATTAACATTAAATATGTTCTCAGGAATAGTAGAAGAAGCTGCCGAAGTGGTGGCTGTGGTGGCCGAAGGTGGCAACCTTCACATCACTATGAAGTGTTCTTTTGCCGATGAACTCCGTATAGACCAGAGTGTCGCTCACAATGGTGTTTGTCTCACTGTCGTTTCGCTGCCCGGCGACGGCACCTACACCGTCACGGCTATCAAGGAGACTCTGGAACGCTCGAATCTCGGCTCTCTCCGCAAGGGGGATCTTGTGAATCTGGAGCGATCCATGAAAATGGACGGCCGTCTTGACGGTCATATCGTCCAGGGTCATGTTGACACTACTGCTGTGTGTACTTCAGTCACTGAGGCGGACGGAAGCTGGTATTATGCTTTCCGCTATGATTTCAGCCCGGAGCTTGCACGCAAAGGTTATGTCACTGTGGAGAAGGGTTCTGTCACAGTCAATGGTGTCAGCCTCACGGTGTGTGATTCCGAGCCGGATTCTTTCCGTGTGGCAATAATTCCCTATACTCACGACCACACCAATTTCTGTCGTATTGAACCGGGAACGCGTGTCAACATTGAATTTGATATAATTGGTAAGTATATAGCCCGCATATCCGCTCTCTCGTGATTGCCGGTATTGAAAGGTGACATTCTGATGGCAGTCAGCTGCCCGAGAAAAAAAACAGCCGTCAGCGACATTGCTGAAATGACTGTCGCTGACGGTTGTGATATTTCCTGTTATGATTTTGACTGATTGTGCATATAGCGTCAGATCAGTTGCCCAGCAGATTCAGAAGATCTCCGAGACCTTTCTTCACTGAGTCGGAATCCGTGCTTTTAGTGGAATTGTCGGATGCAGGCGCATTTCCGGTCTTTGAAAGCTTGAAGCCGATACAAGCTCCGTCATAGCTGTCGAGAATGCTGGCCGCTGTCTTGGCAAGCGACACTCCGGTGTATTTTGCCAATGTGGAAAGAAGCTGCTTCATCTTTGTGGCGTCAAACATTATGTCGGTCGACTGTCCTGTTGTAGTGACGTAAGCTGTAAAGGTGCCCAAAGGTATCTTTCCCAATGCCTTGAGCTGAAAATCGAAAGTTCCCTCTCCCTTGTTAGGAGTCATCACGCCGCGAAGCTGTATTTTCTTGATGTTCATCGTGAAGTTGCCGTCGTTGTCAATGCTCATTGTCATCCCGTTGAGACCATATTGGTCGTAATAGGGTGAGAGTTTGGTCTCAAGAGCAGCGGCGCCGGCTATTCCTCCGGCTTTCTTGAGCAGATTGTCGCTCTTGAAAGTGACGGCAGGACCTGTGGATTTCCACTCTCCGGCTATGTCGGCCACAGTGATATCCGACTTGGAAAACACACCTTCAAGTGCATTTACGATGGTGGAGCCTGTGCTGTTGCCGGTCAGTCCTCCTAACAGATCGGTGATACTTTGAGCATTGGCGGAGGGCGCACAGATTATACCTGCACTAAGAGCCACGAGGGCTGCGATTTTTTTGATTGTTTTCATTTGTCGGTTTCTGTTTTTTACCTTGAATCTAATGTTAATACGCTATCTGAACTCGCGTTGTTCATAGATGCCCCCTATCAAATGGAAAATACCATCAACCTCTCACGGAAAAAAGTGGTTAAAATCTTCCTTTATTCCCCTTTATGACCAATTTATTATGTTCGTTTTACTGTAAATTCCTATATTTGCGGTGTGAATTGAGAACTTTTGACCAATTTTTTTTATAATCATAGGCTGGCCGGTGAAAAATACCCTCTCGGATAATCAGCCATGATGCAACAAAACACGCATAACAACTTAATGACTTTTTATATATGAATAAACTTGCTTATGGCTGTCTTCTGGCCGTATTCGGTCTGGGATTCGTCGGGTGTAGCGACGATAATCCCTGGTCGGCAGCGGAAGGGGAGGGGACACTCCGTCTCAATCTCTCCGCTTCGGCAGATGTGGTAGATGCCATACCCGTCACCCGTGCCGCTGATGCTCTGGAGGCACCGGATGCTTCACAATTCCGTATCCGCCTTGACAAGACCGACGGTTCTTACTCTAAGGAATGGACCTCACCTGAGATGTTCGGAAGAGAGAAAGGATTCAAAACGGGTTCTTACACTCTTACGGCTACTTATGGCGACATTGCTGACGAGGGCTTCGAAAAACCTTGTTTCGAGGGTGTCGCTTCTGTGACAGTTCTGGAGGCTCATGAGTCGGAGGTTGCTGTCAATGCCACTTTGGCCAATTCTATGGTGAGTGTGGCTTATACGGATGCTTTTAAAAGCTATTTTACGGATTTTTCAGCATCTATTCATTCGGAAGGTCANTCATACGTTGATTATGCTGCCGATGAGACGCGCCCCGCTTTTGTAGCTCCGGGTTATATCACTCTCACTGTCAGCGTGACTGATTCGCGCGGTCGCACCGTGCAGGTGCAACCGGCCGATTTCATGGCCGAGGCTCGCCATCATTACCGTGTGACTCTCGATGTCAACAACGGCGAGGTGGGTACTCCCCGTCTTGTTGTCTCTTTTGACGATACTCTCGTCAAGGATGATATCTTTATCGACCTTACTGACGATCTCTTTTCTTCGCCGGCTCCGACGGTGACTCTTTCGGAGGGCTATGAAGACGGAGCCTCTCTTGAGATTCTTCAGCATGACATTTTCGATAAACCGCTCCAATTCTCTGTCATGGCGCGCGGTGGCATCGCTTCTGCTGTCTTCACTGTCAATTCCGAGGAGTGGACACCGGCTTTCGGCAACGAGATAGACCTTGTTGGTGCTACGCCTTATCAGCAGGAACAGCTCGGTTCCGCCGGCGTTAAGGCTGTCGGTTTTTACAATAATCCCGATAAGATGGGTATGCTCGATCTCTCTGACTTCGTGGCTTCTATGCCTCCGGGACGCCATACGTTCTCTCTCGTGGCTAAGGATAAGTTCATGCGTGTCAGTGACCCTGTGCAAATCACTTTCGACACTAATGCCGTGGCTATAAATGTGACGGCTTCTCCCTCCACATTCGGTTCGTATCAGGTGTCGCTTGCTGTAGAATATAACGGACGTAATTTTGAAGAGGCTTTCTCATTCAAGGCGGAAGATAATTTCGGCGGTTTTGCTGATTGCACCATCCTTTCTGTTCAACAGAGAGCCCGCTCACGTGCTTTTGAGACCCGCACTTACGATGTGGAGCTCCAGCGCCCTGTCACCGAACGAGATGTGGTTAAAGTTAAGGTGTTCTATTATGGCAACGAGGTGACTGAAGTGGAGGTGCCTGTCATTGTGCCGGATTATTCTTATGATGTAGATGCTTTCTCCGACAGAGCCGTACTCAAGGTGAACTGTGCCGATTCCGACGCAGAGCTTATTGTCAAGTCGCTGAACGTATTCATTAATGGTGAGATTGTGTCGGAATCACGAATCACTCGCGATAATTCCGATAGATTGATCTATATCGAAGGTCTGACTCCTGCTACAATCTATTCTCTTGCCACTACTCTCACTTCCACTCCCGGCGATGCTGTGCAGATCTCTACCGAGAGCCAGACACAGATTCCTAACGGTAATCTTTCACAGGTCACTCAGACTGTAAATGAGACCGATCTTCAGGTCGGTGGAAAATATAAGGTGTCACCTGTCGATTATACCCTTAAGTCTTCTGCCGTGCGTTCTGAGGCTGACGGATGGGCTTCGCTTAATCAATACACATGCTGGTCGGGTTCTTCCAACCGTAATACATGGTTCCTCGTTCCTTCTACATTTGTTGAATCGGGCGTAGCCACTATCCGCAGTGTCGGCTTCAGCCACAACGGCACGACTCCCAATACTTCCGGAGGTGCATTCAATACCACTTATTATTGCACCAACGCTCCTTCTTTCTCTGATACTGAGAAGTGTGCCGGAGAGATGTTCCTCGGTAGTTATTCTTACAGTGGATCGGCCACCCGTAAGGATGGCATCGACTTCAAGTCGCGTCCTGCTTCGCTGTCGTTCCAGTATGAATATGTGTCTCTCAACAATGAACGCGGATTTGCCTCTGTCGAAGTGCTTGATGCCTCCGGTAATGTGATCGGACAAGGCTCTCTCTCGCTCTCGGCTTCCTCATCTATGAAGAGTGTCACAGTCACTATCTCCTCCTATAAGTTCGGCAGCAAAGCGGCTTCGCTGAGAGTATCGTTTAAGTCATCCACGGCTCTTGTGCCGGCTATAGTTATTCCGTCCGGTTCGGCTCTCAGCGAGGGTCAGTCTCTGGGTAATCATACTCTTGGTGCCAACTCCTACAAAGCTGTGGCTGTCGGTTCGGAGCTGCGTGTGAAGAATATCAAACTCAATTATTAATTCTCCCATCAAAAATAGTTTTAGACCAAGTTTTATATGAAAAGATATATTAATGCTTTCCTCTCTCTGGCGGCGGTGGCCTCGCTTTCTCTTGGCTCCTGCTCGCGTGAGAACCCTTTCTCCGAGGGTGACTCAATGATGGGAGCTTTCCGCACGTCCTCACTCGATGTCAATGTGAACACCGAGGAAAATGTGGTGCGTGCTCAGGCCGACGATGCGCCGTCTCTCTCTTCTTTCACCGTGGCTTTCTACAAAGATGGAGAGACCTCTCCTCATATCTCGTACAGATATGAGGAGATGCCGGAGATTGTGACCCTCCCGGTCGGCACTTATTCTGCCGTGGCTTATTCCGGAGATAATGAGGGCGCTGCTTTCAGCGCACCCTATTATCGCGGCGAGTCAGAGCCTTTTGAAATCGTCGCTGACGTTGTGACAGAGGTTTCGGAGCCGGTGGTGTGTCGCCTCTCGAATGTGAAGGTGTCGGTATTCTTCGATGATGATCTCTCTGCCGCGATGTCGGTTGATTCCAAAGTGACTGTGAGTGTCGGTGAACATGGCGGGTCGCTCGTGTTCACCAAGGCTGACGAAGGACGACACGGTTATTTCGCTTACCTTGAGAATTCTTCAAGTCTCGCTGCCTATTTTGAGGGTAACGTGGAGGATTATCCCACATCTGTCTCCAAATCGCGTGATGATGTGCAGCCCGGCAATCATTACATTCTCACTTTCTCTCTGCGTTCTGCAGGAGAGGAGGAACCGGGCACACTGGCTCCCTCTATTGGAGTGGATGCCTCTGTGACAGTGGAGGATGTTGACGGTAATGTCGTCACTGAAGATGAGTATCTTGAAGACGATATGCGTCCTTCCGAGGGCGAAGAGCCTCAGCCTCCCACACCGCCGGCTGATGAGAATAATGGCCCCACGGTGAAGGCCACTGAGGATTCTGGTATTGATATGGATGAGATCAATGATTTCTATGAAGGTGTGGTCTGCAAACTGCTTATCACTTCCGATGCCCCCGACGGCATAACTGAGTTCACTGTCAATATTGATTCTCCCACTCTGACTCCCGATGTCCTTGAGGATGTATATCTCTCAAGCAATCTTGACCTTATAAATCCCGGCGAACTTGAGGAAGCTCTCAAAAATCTTGGATTACCGGTTGGCTCCGAGGTGAAGAATCAGCATGAAGTGTTGTTTGATATTTCCGGTTTCGGAGGTCTGCTGGGTATGCTCGGTGCCGGAGAACATAAGTTTATTCTAACTGTTGCTGACTCCAACGGCACTACTGTCAAGACTTTACGCCTGCGCACACTTTGATCAACCCTCTTAATCTCAATACAATGAATATCTCGAAATTCAATATTTCAATGTCGGCCGCCGTGCTTATGCTGAGTGCGGGTCTGCTCTCCGGATGCTCTGCCGACGAACCGTTCGGCGGTCGTGAGGGAGAGGGCGAACTCCGTATGCGTATGGTCATCAATTCTGATGTCACCCGTGCGTCTATGGATGCCGACACGGAGAATACACTGCGCTCAGAGTGTGTGGTCTATATTTCCGACCCTCAGAAAGGCTTGCTCCATAAATTCAAGGGTCTTGAGAATGTACCGGAATCTCTGAAGATGAAGAGTGGCTCTTATGTGGCCGAGGCTTGGACCGGCGACTCTGTCTCTGCCTCTTTCGATAAGAAGTTCTTCCGTGGCTATCAGCCTTTTCAGGTAGGCCAAGGTGTCACTCAGGTGGTGGTGAATTGTAAGATCGCCAATGTTGTGGCCTCTGTCAATGCAGCCACTGTGGATCCGGAGCTGGTGAAGGATATGAAGATATCAGTCTCCAACTCCAAGGGCGAACTCATTTTCGATGAGTCTAACTATGATTTCGCGAAGGGCTATTTCATGATGCCTTCTTCTGATAATTCTCTCTCGTATACCATCACTGGTAAGAATATTGAGGGGCAGAGCTTTGAGAAGTCGGGTGTGATCGGCAATGTGCAGCGCGCTCATGAATATGTGCTTAACTTCGCCTACAATCCGGATTATGAAGCTCTGGGCGGTAGCTTCATCACTGTCACGATTGACGACACTGAGATTGAAATCATGGATGAGGTGGAGATTCTCAGCCGCCCGTCTGTCTCTCTCGTAAACGGTGATATCAATCGACAGATCGTTGGAGAAGCCGGTCAGTTTACGGACGATCTTATCGTGAAGATATCATCTTTCGGTGGTGTGAAGAATGTGTTTATCAGCTCTATGCAGGCTGACGAACTTAATCTTCCCATGGGTGACGGCCAGGAGATTGATTTGACAAATATGACTCCATCATCTGCAGATGCAGTGTCAGCGGCACATATAAGCCATGATATCACATATAACGAAAAGCGTAATCTCGCCACCTGCTTCCTTGTCTTCTCGCGCGAGTTCCTTAACAAAATTCCCGAGGCGCCTGAGGAGTACGTGATTCATCTTTCCACTGAAGATGAGTATGGCAAATCCACTGTAAAGGATATCCGAATAGCTGTTGGAGATGCGGCCGTCACTGTGGATGATCCTGTGGTAATTGGAGACATTGCTTCCTCCGACCTTCTTGCGGTTGGCTCCAGAAGTGCGAGGATTCCTGTCTCTATCGCCTCTGAGGATGCTGTAAACCCCGGTGTGAGATATCGTGAAGCGGGTACTTCGGATTGGCAGGAGGTTTATCTCGGCAATGCGTCTTCTTTGGTCAGAAAAGCTTCCCGCAAAGCTCCTGCTGAGTCTTACGTTTCGCTGACAGGACTTAAACCTTCCACTCGTTATGAGATTCAGGCCATAGCCGACGGATTCAATTCTGAATCACGATATATCACCACGGAATCTGTGTTCGCAATTCCCAATTCTTCTATGGAAGAATGGAGTAATTATGTGAGCAACAGGAATGTCCTCATGCCTTCGGCCGATGGCCAAAGCACATTCTGGGACACCGGTAATCATGGTGCCGCTAAGGCAAGCGCCGTATTGACTGAAAGTTCGTCTGTCATGAGCCATTCCGGAAGTGTTTGCGCAAGTCTCACCACTAAGTTTGCATCTATATTGGGAATTGGAAAGCTTGCTGCCGGCAATCTTTTCGCCGGAACTTATGTAAAGACTGATGGCACAGACGGTGTTCTCGAGTTCGGACGCCAATATGACGGCTCACATCCCTCTTCTATGAGACTTTGGGTCAACTATCGCCCCAAGGTGGGTGTCAATAAGAAGGGTGCTGACAGCAGTTATATCGCGGAAGGTGCGCTTGATGAGGGTCAGATATACGTGGCTCTCTCCACCGAGCCGGTAGAGATTCGCACCAAGAAGAGCGACCGCAAACTTTTTGATCCCAATGAAAATTGCATCGTGGCCTACGGTGAGTATACGTTTAAGGAAGATTACGGTGCGGATGGCTCCTTGCAGCAGCTTGATATCCCGATTCAGTATTATGACAAAGCCCGGACTGTCAAACCTCTCTATCTCATCATAGTTTGTTCGGCCTCCAAATACGGAGATTATTATTCCGGAGGGGAAGGCTCTCAGATGTATGTAGATGATTTTGAACTTATATATGAATAAATTGGTCAGATCATGGCTCTTGTCATCATCGCTTCTGATTCCGGCGGCTTCGGCCGCCGGAGCCGGAAGGATGACAGACAGTGATTTCATGACAATTTCAAACGATGTGGCGGCCTTCGTGAATGCGGAGGCTGCCGCTTCGGTTGTAGATAGTGTGCCTGCCGAGGCGCCTTATTATTCTCTTCCGGAAGCACCTATGCCGACTGATTCGCTGACTCTTAAGGCTGCGGATGAAGAAAAACTTGAGGAATTTGAGGTCGATATTGAGTCTGTGGTGTTTGTACCCAAGAAGCAATGGATCACGGGCCTTTCTGTATCATATACTCAGTCTGACTGGAATCGCTATCAGTTCTTTATAGTTGAGGGTATAACCGGTGATTCCTATACCGTGAAAGTGTCGCCGATGCTCGCGTACGCTGTGGCAGATGATCTCGTGCTCGGCCTCAAGTTCGCCTATCAGCGATCGCTGACAAAGATGGAGAGGGCGGAGGTAGTCATAGATTCCGAGACTGGGTATGATGTGGATTATCTATATCGCCTCGGCCATAATTATTATGCCACAGCCTTCATGCGTAATTATTTCTCGATAGGTCGCTCAAAACGTTTCGGTTTCTTCAACGAGTTGCAGCTCATGCTGGGCGGCGGACAGTCGAAAATGACCACCGGTGTCAGTCAGGACCTCTCAGGTGTATATGAGAATAATTTCCAGATGAACATCGGTCTCGCTCCCGGCCTCGCTGTCTTTCTCAGCAACTACTCGGCAATTGAGGTTAATGTAGGCGTTTTGGGTTTTTCTTTTACCCACACCAAGTCGGTCACCGACCGCATTTATGAGGCTCATCGCAAGTCTAAGATGGCCAATTTTAAGATTAATCTCTTCTCTATCACTTTTGGCGTGGCCTTCTATCTATGATTGCAATGAAAAGATTACTGTTTTCGCTTTTTATGGCTGTTCTGCCGCTCGTGTCTTGTCTCGCGGCGTCTGTCGATGCGGATAGCCTCTCGGCGGAGGCTGATTCTGTGGCGGGTGGAAGATATATGTGGATTCCGGATTCTATGAAGCGTGATGTGACGCTCCTTCTGAAGGGTCATTCAAGAGTGGTTGACGATGAATCCAGACTTGACCTTTCTGAAAAGGTCACTTATCGTGGCGATACTGTCCCCATGGTGCTTAGGTCGAGAAACATCGGTCGCTTTGACCGTGGTTTGTCCAATTTCCTTTTTATTCCAAAAGGACAATGGCAATTCGGCCTGACGGCTTCATACGGTGAATTCTCAACCGAAGATCTTGACCTGTTTTCAGTACTTAAAGATTTTGATTTTTCGGGTCATTCCTTCTCGATCCGTCCTTATCTCTCGTATTTTATAAAGAATAACATTTCGGTGGGCCTCAGGCTTTCTTATAATAGTTCGAAGGCTTCGCTGGGATCGCTTAAGATGGATATTTCCGATGATATGAATCTCAATCTTCATGATGTGTCTTATCGTAATGAGAGTTATGCGGCCGCTGTCGTGCTTAACCAATATATAGGTCTGTCGCGCAGAAGTCGTTTCGGCGTTTTCAATGAGGTGGCTCTCGGAGTCTCTTCTGGAAATGCTGATTTCAACCGCCCCTATTCCGGTGAGGCGAAGAATACTCATTCCACATATATGAAAGCCACTCTCGATTTTTCACCGGGAGTGTGTGTCTTCATCATGAAGAATGTCTCCTTCAATCTGTCTTTCGGAGTCTTCGGTTTCTATCTTAAGAATGAGAAGCAATCGGTCGATGGGGTGCCGGAAGGTAGTAATGTCTCCTCCGGTGCGAATTTCCGTTTCAATATCTTCAATCTCAATTTCGGCATCGCAGCCCATATCTGATGGATTGAGATTGATCATATATCACATATCAAGATATTTTCAAAGCTGCTTAGTCATTATATTGTTTAATTTTTCTTAAGTAAGTATCTCGTATAAATAAATTAATGTATTGATATGTTAAGCCGCAGATCTACTGAAATTAATCATGTATTGTTTGCCAACGTTGGAAAGAATGTCTTCCACG
>JAAVFY010000014.1 GCA_014800515.1 Bacteroidales bacterium | reverse complement strand
TAGCGAGCTAAGCGACTGAGCGACAAGGTCAAGATGGCCAAAATTAGCCGCATATATCATATTAAGATACTTTCAAAGCTACTGAGTTATTATATCGTTTAATTTTTCTTAGCTACTTACCTCTGCGTTAACATTTCTATGAGATAAGGTCTCTTAAATTGCGCCGCCTATTGACCGAAATTCAATCTGTCTCCCGAATCTCACAAATTTTGTAGTATGGAAATGAAAAAGTTGAAAGGACATCTGGCAATGTTAGGAGCCAATATGATGTGGGGATTGATGTCGCCCGTGGCTAAGATGGTTTTTGCAGCGGGCTTTGTAGCTCCTGTTGTAATGGTGGATTTCAGAGTAGGGGGCGCGGCCCTTCTTTTCTGGCTCGCCTCACTCTTTCTCCCTCGGGAGCATGTGCCTGTTAAAGATATTCTGAGGCTGTTTGGCGCTGGGATGCTGGGGGTGCTTCTCAATCAGGGATGTTTCATATTCGGAGTGAGCCTCACCTCCCCCGGAGAGGCATCCCTTGTCACGACAACCATGCCAATGTGGGTGATGCTGCTTGCGTGGCTGATCTTACGCGAACCGATCACTCTGAAGAAAGCCGGAGGAATTATCTTGGGAGCCGGAGGTGCGATAATTCTGATAGCCGGCAGTAATAACAGCGGACAAGGGTCAAACCCTGCATTAGGAGATGTGATAGTGCTGTGCGCTCAATTAAGCTATGCCCTGTATCTTACCCTCTATCGCAATTTCATTCGAAAATACAGTCTGGTGACATTGATGAAATGGATGTTTCTTTCAGCAGCAATAATGGCACTTCCCGTAAGTTGGCATCAGCTTGCCTCCACCGACTGGAGCGCAATTTCCCCGCAAGAGTGGGGAGGAATAGCCTACGTAGTAGTGTGTGGCACATTCTTGGCATACATCTGCATCATGATTGGACAGAAGCGACTGCGCCCAACAGTAGTGGGAATGTATAATTACGTCCAGCCGATTGTAGCCACCATCACCGGAATTTGTCTCGGGCTTGACATCTTCACACCCCTCAAAGGAATAGCTATTATATTGATATTCTCAGGCGTATGGCTTGTGACGATAAGCAAATCCCGAGAGGAGGAGACCGAATCCTACAAAAGCTGAACTCCGATTAAGAGAAGGATTAATTTATAGTACTTTCTACTAAAAATGTTGTCTCATAGATCTCCTTTTAGATGCCGTCTGAATCACGGGGATTTGCGAGGAGAAGAGTTTATTAGCATTTCTGTTTTTGATATCATGAAATCTGACTGTTTTAAATCTTCATCAAGGCGATAGTAGTGGCAGATGTTTATTGATATACGGAGATGTACATGTGTCGTTTCTATGGTTGTTTGGTCAACTATTTCGGACTGCAAAAAGTTATATTGATATATTGACTTACAATCGAATAAAATAATAATATATAGGATATGGACAAAAAAGAAATGTTCACCCCGCAGGCCTTAGGCAAATATTTGGCGAAGAACAGAATTATACGGAGCGCAACCAATGATCATCTTGGCAATATCGATGGAACTGTAAGCGATGCTGAAATTGCAATGTATGACGTTCTTGCCTCGAATGAAATAGGCACGATAATCACCGGACACATAAGTGTGGCTCCCGGCCTTGAACTGAGAGCCGATGAGGCACAGCTTTCAATCGGTGATGACCGCTACATTGATGGTCTTAGACGGATTGCAAATAAGATTCATGAGTATGGTGCGATTGCCATAGCCCAGATTTCGCTCGCAGGTCCGAAAGGTCTCAATCCTTTTGATTTCAATGAACTGACAACGGAAGAAATGGAGCAGATTCGCGATTGGTTTATCGCGGCAGCAAAGCGGGCAAAAGAGGCCTCGTTCGACGGTGTCCAGGTTCATCTTGCTCATTGGTATTTATTGCAGGCAGTACTAAATATAGATGTAAACAAGCGCACGGATAAATATGGAGGCTCTCCGGAAAATTGCCTGCGCCTTCCCCTTGAAATTGTAGAGGGTGTCAGAAAAGCTTGCCCGGACGATTTCTTACTGATGGTAAAGCTTAACGCTCATAACACTATTGAAGCCACCGACGACGGCGACCTTCTTGCTTATTACGCATCTCAACTTACCGATGTCGGGGTAGACCTCGTGGAATTAAGCGGACGCGACTTCAATCATAAGGATAGAAAGGCCGAGCTATATTATCTCGAGGAAGCCCGTAAACTAAAAGGAGCCTATCCGGAGATAGTGGTGTCGCTCGTGGGAGGGATATTCAGTAAAGAGACTATAGAAAAGTCCCTTGAAGTCGCCGAGTTTGCATCGCTTTCGAGAACCCTCCTCACCCAACCTGATTTTATAAGAAAAATGAAAGAAGGAGAGGAGTCCAAATCGCGTTGCATACACTGCAACAAATGTTTCGAAATCTTCGCCACAAAGTATGAGCGATGCGTATTCGGCCCTGTGCTTCCGAAACTCGAAGAAACATTCGGTTCAAAAGTATAGGAGGAAAGACAAACCCTAATTTTTTCTTAGCTACTTAATATTAACTTTTTAAATTTGCCGAATGGTGGAAACAGATACCAATTTCATTTGACATCACAGCTGCTGGTAGGATTTTGTCAAATGCCAATAGAATCGATTCTTCAATTTCTAAAATCCAATAATTGTATTACAGAGGGAGATAAACTGAGAGAAAACATAACTCAGTTTACCTCCGGGGGAAATACATTTAGTTATTTCCTACAATGTTGTAAAGGTCATCGTAACTCTTTACGACATCATACTTAACGGTCGAATTTGACAAAGATGCGAAGTGACGACGGGCGCAAGTGATTTTTGATTTCTCGGTTTCGCGTAGATCAACCTCACGCATTGAGCCTTTGGTTTCGGCAATGAAATAGACGTGCTTCACGCTGCCTTCTCGGAATACGATAGCCCAGTCAGGATTATAATGCCCCATTGGGGTATTTATATAAAATCCTCGTGGGAGTTTTGTATAAACTTCGACATCAGTATTACTTTCAAGCTGTTTGGCAAAATCCATTTCGGTGCCTTTGCTGTCGATAACGACAAGATCGTAAAGTGATTTTTCACTTTTCATTGCATTATCCCCGACAACGCCCCTTACTTCATCAACCGTGAACAGGTCAGTATCGAAAGTCTGGTCGGTAGGAGAATATGTAATTTTCTTAATGACCGCAATCGCTTTGCAGTCATTTATTATCGAAGCGACCTTGATAATAAATTCTTCAGGATTAACTCTGAAAAGCAAGAATTTTCCCGGAGAAATACCCTTTAATATCCGTATGATAGTGCTTCGGGTAAGACCTGTTTCGCGCACTAAGTCGCCAACGAGATCATATTTTACCGACTTGCTTACAGCTTCGTGAACAGACTTGCGAATAGTCTTGCCTTGTGTCATGGCTGATGCCGTTTCCAACGCTTCGCGATCACGAATTTGCTCCATCGCGCCGGTTGTAACTTGAATGTGAATTTCAGTTACATTAAGATGCAGGTCAATTTGCTCAATGCACTTTTCAATCAGTTCATCAGAACTAAAATCAACCGTATAGACCGAGCGCACATTTATCTGCTCCCACAGTTCCTTGAACCGGGAATTAGCGAATTTGTCAGCGTCAAAATTTCCGATGCGACGTTTGCGCCCATCGGAGGGAGCCGCAGCTTTCGGGTCGAATACACCGTCAAGAACTTTAGCAATAGCAGCTGACATATCCGCAAAATCATCTCCGAAATCAAGAGTTCCGTTACGCTTGTCATCATGATATTTGGGCGTAAGTGCGCCCTTTTTGATATATCCTTGGCTGATAAGTTCTTCGTGTATATCCCGCGCAAGTTCAGACGTAATCTTAACTGAGTTTCCATTTGCATCAGATAAAATGCGACCCTCAAATAATGCTGCCGTTACAACCGTTGGGCGATAAGCCACCGCTTCTGCAATTTCTTTTTGAAGTTGCTTTGCAAACTTTTCGTAACTCTCGGAGGCAATGACAGTAAGGATATTGGTGTCGAACACATGCTCGCCGAGAACATCTTGGTCTTGACGCTCACCGTTTTTATTTACACACAAACGCATACCTCGACCAACTTCCTGACGTTTTTTTGTCAGATTATCGCTGTCTTTCAGAGTACAAATCTGAAAAACATTCGGATTATCCCAGCCCTCTTTCAGAGCGGAGTGTGAGAAGATGAAACGCACAGGCTCGTCGAATGACAGCAGCCGCTCCTTGTTTCTCATAATAAGGTCGTAGGCGCGGAGGGCTTCATCACGTCCTTTTTCAGTGGTCTCCTTTGTATCGGTCATTTTCCCCTTTTTATCCTGAGAGAAATAACCTGCGTGAACGGTCGAAGCCGGATGGCTTTGCAGATAGAGAGTATATTCAGGCGAGAATATATCAATATTCTCATTCAGCACGTTAATATACTCTTGCTCGAAAATTTCAGCAAACTTGCCGAGCGAGAAAGAATTACCGGAGCCATAAACGCGATAATTTTCTACCTTATCGATGAAGAAAAGCGACAGCACCTTTATTCCTTTTGAGAACAACATACGCTCGCGCTCGAAATGACTGCGGATAGTCTCGCGGATTTGTTCACGGCGGATAGCGTCTTCGTGAACATTACCAACCATAGTTCCCTCTGAAAGAATAGTGCCGTTGAGCAATTCAACGGTTCCGGCGCGACCGTCAATTCGTTTTACGATGCAGCGGTCGCGGTATTCTGCGAGTCCACCGCTTTGCTCAAACAGATCATACCCCTCCGAGACAAGTCGGGTAACCTGCTTGGTACCGTTGGCAGTCTTGATATCAAAAGAAATTCGGGCTTGCGGATTACCTTTGCCGATAACTATTTCTTCGAGGCAAAGGAACCCGTTTGTGGCGGTAGAACCTATTTGCGAAATACCCTTAACCTCTATCTTCTTGACGAGCTTACGGTTATAAGCGTCGATAGCGTCAAGTCTGAACACCATATTGTAAATGTCGCCGTCGCGGTGGGTTGCGGAATAGAGCAACATCATAAGCGGATTGAACAATCGCAATCCCTGACGGGTGCGGTTGTTACGGTTAGCACCGAGGACACTCTGAGGCTCGTCAATTATCATTATAGGATGCGTCTTGGCGATTACATCTATCGGGCGACGCGAACCGAACTCATCTCGACGATCAAAGATGATACGCGAAGCTGCATTATTAGCGGTCTCATCGAAAGAGCTGTTGAAGGCCTGTGTGTTGATAATCATACAGTGCATACCACTGTCGGTGGCGAAGGCGTCAATCTTTGAGAGTTGCTTGGAGTTGTAAACGAAATATTGCATACGTTTTCCATACTCGTCGCCAAAGTGGTCGTCCATTGTTTGGAACGATTTAAGCACACCCTCGCGGATAGCAACCGAAGGCACAACGATAATGAACTTAGTCCAACCGTATAGTTTGTTAAGTTCATACATCGTTTTAATGTAAGTGTAGGTCTTGCCCGTACCTGTTTCCATCTCGACGGTGAGCGTAATATCATCGCCGTCACCCTCAAAATATTCTATCGGCTTCAACCCTTGAGCAAGTTGCACTGCGCGTACATTTTCAGTCAATTGTGTGCGGTCAATCATCAACGGAGCATTAGCAAAGCCATGTTCCCCATAGTTAATTCGTCCTTGTCCTACATCATGCAGAAACTCCGCCGGGTCAATGAAAGGCTGACCCTTAAAGGAGTCGGTTATAGCACGAGCCGCTTCGGTCTGAAAACGTTGATGTTTATATCTCAGTTTCATATCACACGAATATTTTTCATCGCTTCTTCATCACTCCAGCCTAACCGCTGCTTAAATTGTTCAAAGATGTTGATTTTATCAGCATCAGTTTTGAAGCAGCTATCGCGTAAAAGAACCCGAAGCGGAGATTGGTCGGCCATATACGCTATAACATTTTCAGTGATATTTTCAGCGAAGCAAGCCACAAGGTCTCCGTCATTTACGGTATAGACATCGCAGCCGTCAATGGTGGTTTTTGACATCGGGAGAGACAACTGAACACCCCAGTCAAGCATTGCTCCAAACAGCAGGTCAAGGTCGGTGCGGTCAGGCTTGACATTGTCTAACAGCAAGTCGAGTTTATCCTGATTAAGCGCAGCAGGTTGGAAATAAACATCTTCCATATTGCTTTCATCAACGCGGAATACACGGAAGCCGGTGTCAAGGTTTTGCCCTTGCAAACCTGCTTCATCCTTTATCTTCCGCCCTGCACGTCGGATACGTTCTTTCGCGACCTCAGTGATGTAGCAAGGCATTTTATTTTCATTGCATAAGTCAATCGCATTTTGTATTATCTCTTTTTCACTTGGAGTATTAGCAGATGCTAATGACTTATGTAAATCTTCTTGAAGTTGAACGAGAATGTATTTTACTGGCTTATTAGTTATCTCTAAAGATAACTGCATTACAGCTTCCGCAGTAGTACCTGAACCTGAGAAAAAATCCATGACGATAATTTCATCATCATTGGATATATCTCTAAACCCTAAAAGGTATTTTACTAAACTGACTGGTTTCGGGTAATTGAATACTTTTTTACCAAAAAGTTCTACTTGATAATTACCCGCAACCTCATTGGTATCAACATTTACTTTCGAATTGATAAGATTCGAAGGGACTTCCGCATCATACTCTGTCTTTTCATAGGAAGGACTGAATTTGAGTGTCGGAATCTTTATGATAGTTCCGTTCCGCATTTCTTCTTCTAGATATTCCTGTTGCCATTTGAATTTGGCACGAAGTGTAACAGGTTTAACAAACAAGCCATCTTTTACCTCCGTCTCTTCAAGAAGCTCAACATCGTATGAATCTGTTCCGTACATTCCAGCTGGAATAACTTGATTAGGGATAGATGTAAGTACTTTATTAGCCGGGAATACTAATGTTTTTACTCCATTAGGTTGATTTAACAAGCCATTTGAACTTACGGATGTTTTCTTTATCCCCGAAAATTTGACGGAGTCTTTGTTTTTTTGATAACAAAGAACGTACTCTATGATTTGTTTAGCCTTCTTTGAGAGATTTTCAGGTGTTTCGGTCTTAGCCCAATTAAAAATCTCGATAAAATTACGTTCTCCGAAAATTTGGTCGCAAATTTTCTTCAAATTGATTAACTCGTGACTATCAATGGAGATAAAAATTACACCATTATCTGCCAAAAGAGTATGTGCAATAGTGAGTCGGGAGAAAATCATCGAACACCATTCGGAATGAAAACGTCCGTTTGAGTCTGTGTTTCTACGATAGCGGTTGCCGAGTTCATCGGTATTGCCTTCTGCTAGGTCATTTTCGGTTGCAGTAGTTGCAAAATCATCGTGATATACGAAGTCTTTGCCGGTATTATATGGCGGGTCAATGTAAATCATTTTGACCTTACCCATATATGATTTTTGGAGGAGCTTGAGGACTTCAAGATTATCCCCCTCGATGTAGAGATTTTGGGTCGTGTCCCAATCAACGCTATCTTCGGGAACAGGGCGGAGGGTCTTACGGATATAGCGGGCTGCTTCACGTCGGGCTTCGGCTTTGCCAGGCCAAGTGAACTGATAAAATTCTTCACCGG
Source organism: Bacteroidales bacterium (assembly GCA_014800515.1). GTDB lineage: Bacteria > Bacteroidota > Bacteroidia > Bacteroidales > Muribaculaceae > Lepagella. The sequence goes on along the minus strand of JAAVFY010000014.1, from coordinate 80,455 downwards.
TGTCGGCGGCAGCGTCACCGAGCAACTGGCGCAATACGTCGAAATTGACGACCCGACGTACTTTGCCGTCGGCTCCGCGAGCCTCGGTAAAGCACGATGGAGCAATCTGATATAACATATCAAGATTGATCTGCGCTCCGTCGGCACTTTGCAGTGGCAATTTTTCAGGATTCATATATTTATCGAGATTATTTATTTTTTTAAGTTTGAGAGTTGGGCTTCTAACTCAGTAATTTCTCGTTTAAGAGCTCGAGCCTGCGAGTTAAGCTCAATTTGGAGATTGAACTGTTTCTCGTTCCGCACTCGTTTTTGCAGGTTCTCGGCTTCGTGTCTTATCTTATCGAGGCGAGTTTCAAGTTCTTTAATCTCAGCAATAGTGGCTGAATTGTCAATCTTGTAGCCTGACATTTGACTAAAGAAATTGAAATAAATGCGGTCGAGAGTCTGCCCCTCGATTTGGAGTGGTCGAGTGGCAAGGTCAATGTCAGTAAGCAATTTGCTGACTTCACGAGACCATTTGACCGTACCGGCAACGACGGAACGCCGTTTATGCTGCATAAGCAGGTCGGTATGGTTGCCATGTTCTACAATGTATATCGTATGGCGAGGTATAAGGTCGTCTATACCGCAGAAGGGATTGACAGAGTAATAGTCGGTCTTGCACAGAAACAGGAACACATCAATCTCCTTTACCTCGTTACCCTCGGCAACGTTGACGGTGTCGGGGCGAAGGACGTAGAGTAAACGTATCTGCTCAAATTCATCAGCAAGCAGAGTCCGAACAGCGGTCGGTGTCGAACTTGCCTTGACAAACTGAGCTTTAGGTATCAGCCTGTCAACGATAGTGGTTGCCGGAAACTGGAGCGGATTATTCATTACTTTTATTTTGTGCAGGTTGAATTGGCTTGACTAAAAGCGTATCGTTTGAGATTATTTCAAAAGGCTCTGATATGTGATTAGCCTTAATCGCATATTCAATTCTTTCAAGGTCGAGCCTATCAATCGTTGTCGGCTTATTATCCGTTGCGAGTGTGTAAATCAATGCTCCGAGAGCTGCAATAGCAGATATCCCTCCTAAAATTGCAGCCCATAAAGCCGTTATAAATTGCTTTTTATATTGACGTTGCTCTAAAGTCTTGTATTTATTATCTTCATAATCACGTAATAAAGGTAAGGGATAGATAATACTTAAAGCGCAACGCTGTAAATCCTTTGCAAAATCAGTCTTAAATGTACGCCAGCCCTCTAATGAGACAAGGGCTTGCCCTGTAATCTTTCTGCCCGCGATTTCAACATTCTCTACTTTTTGCCAGAAAATTTTATTTTCTGGGTCGTAAGTATATTCCTTTCTATCATACAGAATGCGACTATCATCTTCATTTTTTGACGGAATATTTTGGAGCTTTATAAATCCTAATTCCTCCAATTCCTCAATAAAGTAAATGAAATCAGCAATATCAAAATATAGTTTATCCGTTTTCTCAGAATTGTTTTGTTCTGACTTTGGAATATATATAGTTACTTCATCAGGTTCAAGATTCCATCTTAAGGCAAAAAAGTTGAGCCTCTTGCGTAACAATCGTGCAACTTGTAACTCAGCAAGGGAACCGGGGTTTGCTTCATCAAAAATCTCTATAATTTTTTTGATTATTCTATTTTCGTCAGGTGTAAAAAACCTCATTTTACCTCACAATCAAAAAGGTTATCAACTCAAAATCATCAAGTCCGGCAATTTCATTGCGGAGGAAGGACGACTCTCCATCAGAGAACAGCGAGGCAATATCGCTTTCTTCTTTGACGGAAACAATGCTCTCAATAGCGAGATGTAAAAGTTCGGTGTAAGCCGACATATCGCGTCCATTGTCAGTTTCAGCATTTAACTGACGACAAAGTTCGGCAAGCGGTTTGGTCTTCCCCTTGCAAGCCAATCGGAGTGTATCGAGCAAACGCTTCGGTGCGAGATGGTCTATAAGCACTTCTCCGTTGGTGGATATGTAAACCATATAAAACGGATGAAGCTGATTTGTTTTTCCGATATTGACCTCTTGGCGGCGGTTTTTAAGAATGAAAATAACGCCGGGTGGTAAATCCTCGGAAGCAGCGACTACGGCATTCATGCCGTTGGGGGTACGCTCGATTTCGGGGTTATCCTTAATGTATGCCAACAAGTCAAGGCGGAACTCGTTCAAGCCTAAATCCATAATGTTTATTCCTGTATCCATATCCTCTATATCGACAACCTCGGTCTGTAACTTTTTAAGTTGCTGACGGCGATATTCAAGGTCGCCTTTTTCTTCAGGAGATAGCAGGTTGCCGTCGCCTGTCGAAGTGAGGACTGTGGCTTTCATACGACTTTCAACTCGCCCCTTGAGCTTGATGTATTCGTCAAGGTCAACGTTGGGCCAATAGTTGACAAGTTGTATTTCAGAATTTTGCGAGCCGATACGGTCGATACGCCCAAAACGCTGAATAATGCGTACCGGATTCCAGTGTATGTCGTAATTGACAAGGTAGTCGCAATCCTGAAGATTCTGACCCTCGGAGATGCAGTCGGTGGCAATGAGTACGTCAATCGTATCATTGCAGCCGGGATAAAGCACGTCGCGGTCTTTGGAGCGAGGCGAGAAGAAAGTCAGCACATTGTTGAAGCTGACATCGCGGCGAGGGAGAGTCCACCGTCCGTCCGTATTACCGGTGACGAGCGCAACATTAAGTCCGAAGTCCTCTTTGATGCGTGGAGCGAGTTCTCGATAAAGATACTCTGCGGTATCGGCAAAAGCCGTGAAGATTAGTGCTTTCTTATTGCCGGGATTAAGCGGATTGGCAAACTTATGGGAGAGGTCGGCATATAGTTGTTGAAGTTTGCTGTCGTGAGCAGGGGTTATCGGTTCGAGCATAGCGAGAAGAAGAGATAACTTTTCGTGGTCGTCTTTCAGACAACGTCGCCACGAGACATAATCCATATCGGCAATGTCGATGCGCGACTTGCGCCCTACAAAGGGGTCGTTCTCGGAGTCCTCGTTGTCGAAATCATCGTTAAAGTCGGTGACGTCGATAAGACCTGATCCGGAATTGCGGTCGAAATTATCAATGGCAGCAATAGAGTTGTCGATAAAGTTGTTAATTCGTTCAAGCGTAAGACGGAAAGAATTAACTGAACTTTCAAGGCGTTTGAGCATATTTATCGCCATCAGTTTACGCAAGCCTTTTTCGCGTCCGTCAACTGAAATTTTGCCATTGCCCTCGAATTTGAGCGCGTATTTATCTTTTGCACTCGGCTGTATGAATAGAGAGGGTGTATAAATAGCGAGGTTCAAATCGTCGAGCAGTTGAGCAATCTCCTTAAAAGTCACCGTCTTGTTCTTATCAAGGTCGGTAAGCGGAGGGCGTCGGGAAATAGGCGGCAATCTATCAGGAAATGTGCCTATATCAGTAGTGTCATAATATTTAACGATATGCTTTCGGCTTCGAGCTATCGTTACAGCGTCAAGAACTTTGAAGAAGTCGAAACTCAAGTCGGAAAGCAGCCGCTCGGTGGTGCGTTCCTCCGGGTCAAGTTTAGCCCATCGATTGTAAACCGCCTGCGCCATACGAAAAATATCTTCAATGGTATTGTCGGTGTCGAGCAGTCCATTGATATTTTCACTATCTCCCTCGTATGCTAATGATAGCTGATTTTTGAGGTCGTTGAAGCGATTGTTTACAGGAGTAGCTGAAAGCATAAGCACTTTGGTTTTCACTCCTGGCTTGATAACGTGGTTCATAAGACGGAGAAAGCGGTTCTCGCGCACCTTCCCGGTGTCCTCGTTGGTGGAGATTTTGCCACCGTTACGGAAATTATGGCTTTCGTCAATGACTACAAGATCATAATTGCCCCAATTTATATAATCGAGGTCGAGACCTCCGGCACTCTTACCCCGGTCACGTGATAGGTCGGAATGGAAAAGTATATCATACCGTAAACGGTCAGCGGCAATAGGATTATTCCGATAGTTGGCACGGAAAGTAACCCAGTTCTCATAAAGTTTCTTCGGGCATAAAACGAGAACGGACTTGTTACGGTTCTCGTAATACTTAATGACCGAAAGAGCGGTAAAGGTCTTGCCGAGACCTACGGAATCAGCGAGTATGCAGCCATTATATTTTTCAAGTTTATTGATGATTGCGAGGGCTGCATCACGCTGGAAGTTGTAGAGTTTCTCCCATATTTGCGAGTTGCGAAAGCCGGTTGCTTCGTTTGGCAACACATCCTCCGAAATATCTTCGAGAAATTCGTTGAAGATGTTATGTAATGATACAAAATAGATAAATTCTGGGGCATTCTCTCTGTATGCGGTTGTGATATTATCAAGAACTTGTTCGGTGACGTCTTGTAATTTATCTTTATCATTCCAAACCTCATTGAAAAGATTAAGATAAAATTGAGATAATGGGGCATCAGTACGCTGAACAAACTGATAAGCATTATTGCCGCGCTCACACCCAAGATCAACGGTAGTGAATCCGGTTACTGGCATATAATTTGTTTCATCAACATTGATGAAGCCCATCATATTCTCATTGGTTCTGTTGGATTTGAAGCAAGCCTTTTGTTTTATCCATTCCGCACATTCTTTTGCAACAGCTTTTAGGGATAGTTCATTACGAAGCTTTATCTCAAATTCAGATCCGAACAAATCTCGTTCACGATATAACCTTGGAATATAAAATTCTCTGCGTTGTTTTTCAGTCTTTTCTGTAACGAATGAAGGTGAGGTAAAGATAAATCGCAACTCAGCGACATCGTTTAATTGTTCGCGAAGTCCTTGAAATGCATATATTGAGAAGCTTGCAGCAGCAATAGATATACGACTACCGGATTTGATGGTTGTCATCAAATCATCTCTCAATGTATTCGTTATATTGTCAATTAGCTTCAGTTGCACTTTGGAGTCCTTCGCTTCACAGCCATTGACTCCAAATGGCAATTCTTTAGGGTGGATATTAACGAAAAACGGGGAGCCACACCCTGCTCATTCCGCTCTTCGAGGTAGTAGGAATACCATTACTGTGGAACGAGCAATGGTAGAATCACCCCGCGAAGTATGTATATGCAATAAATCCAACCCACTTCAAAACAGAAATGAGTCAGAAGTACATAAACGTACCCATGGGGCGTCCACTATTGCTTCATTCTTGACAGTAATTCAAAATTTCCTACGTTTCGAAGAGCCAAGAAATAAAGCGAGGTAAACGCCTTTCGTATGTAAACGAACCACCCAATGCCCGGTGTTAATCCTCCTCTGAGGCACCACACATCGCGGGGTTCAATTGCAAAATTACAAAAAAATATTGAGTGGAACAAGGATGTATCCCTTCTTTCATTACGTCCTTGACCTTAGCACCAGGATTGTTGATAAGGACATTGGCCACGCCCTTTGTCATTGAGACAGGTAATTGCTCTATCAATTGAAACGGTTGAGCCACGTTATTTCCTGATTGAAATCAGGAACTATACAACCTGTTTTTCAGACTTTGCGTTTTTTGCAGAAATCTCCCCAAAGAATAAGGCTGAGGGTAGTTAGTCTATGGAGTGTAGTGTCTTTTGCAGCCGAGGCGTTATGCAAGCATCAAAAAAAGCTGACTCCTGCAAATAGGTGTCAGCCTTGATTTTGGGGATGCCGAGGGGGCGTCACTCGAAGATTGATTCCGAGGCTTCCACCTCTTCTGTCTCTACAGGTTCGGAGCCCCATTCCTGACCGCCGCATGGACTGAAGTCGGAGGGGAACTGGAATTTTGTCTCCTGACGATAGGGTAGGGTCTTGTCGCCATACACTTTCTGCATATAGTAGCCGTAGATCGGCAGGGAGGCTCTCGCTCCCTGGCCAAAGGCCATGGTGTTGAAGTGGATGTAGCGTTCTTCGCCTCCTACCCACACTCCTGTCACAAGGTCGGGTGTGAATCCCATGAACCATGAGTCGGAGTTGGAGTTTGTCGTACCGGTCTTGCCGCCCATCTCGGCTGAGATGCCGAATCGTGAACGGAGCGATGCACCTGTGCCGGAATCCACTACGTTGAGGAGGATGGAGAGTATCTTGTAGTAGGCATCTTCGTTAAGCACCTCTTCACGATGTGCGGCAGCTGAGTAGATCACGTTGCCTTGGTTGTCTTCGATGCGGGTGACGAACACAGGGTCAACCCGCAGACCTTTATTGGCGAATGTGGTGTAGGCGGCCACCATATCTCTCACCGGTACGTCTACCGTACCCAGCGCCAAGGGGAGAGTGGCGTCTATATGACCGGTCACGCCGAATCTTCTCATCATATTGGCGAGAGCCACAGGACCGTATTTCGCTACAAGACGTGCTGAGATCCAGTTGTTGGAGTTGGTCAGTGCCCATCGAAGGTCTACGTTCTCGCCGATACGGCTGCTTCCGCTGTTGCGCGGACTCCAGTTGCCGAACGTGGGCTGAGTNTTGGAGTAAGTGCTGCAGGGGGTGTCGTCCTCCTCCATCGCGAGGGAGTAGAGGAAGGGTTTTGCCGTCGAACCGATCTGGCGTTTACCACGGCTCACCATATCATACTGGAAGAACTGGAAGTCAGGGCCGCCGACGTAAGCCTTGACATATCCTGTGAGCGGATCCATACTCATCAGGCCGGTGCGAAGGATACTCTTCATATACATCAGAGAGTCGTAGGGCGTCATGGTGACTGTCTTGGTGCCGGGCACGGTCTTGCCGTTCTCTGTCTTATAGGCGAAGATATCCATAGTGAAGGGGGTGTGGAAAGCCTTCTGAATCTCTTCTTCCGAGCATCCCGCCAGTTTCATGACGCGATAACGCTCTGTCTGCCTGACAGCGTTCTTTATCAGTTTCTGCACTCCGGCTCTGCTGAGTTCGTCGGTGTTTGTGGTATAGGGCCCCGTGCTCTGTCCGCGTTTCTCCTGAAAGAAGGCGGGCTGGAGGGTGCCTCCCAAGTGTTTGTTGACAGCCTCTTCGGCATACTGTTGCATCCGGGTGTCGATAGCCGTATATATCTTCAGGCCNTCGCTGTAGAGGTTATAGTTGCTCCCATCGGGTTTGGGATTCTTNACAATCCAGCCGTAGAGGGGGTTGATCTCCCATTGGGTGGAGTCGGTGTTATAATTGCCGAGAGCTATCTGCCAGGCCATTTCCGAATTATAGTCGCTTCGTTTCGGTCGCTCCGGTTTCTTGGCTGTCATCAGGTGGCGAATCTCTTCACGCAGATAGGGCGCGCCGCCTTCTCTATGATCCACACGGTGGTAATCAAGACCCAGGGGCATTTTTTGATAGGCCTCTGCCTCCTCTTCCGACAGGCGGTCGGCTTTCACCATCTGATCAAGCACCACATTTCTGCGGCTGAGCACACGGTCGGGATGNCGCAGAGGGTTATAATAGCTCGGATTCTTAAGCATTCCGACGAGCATNGCAGCCTCGGGCACGGTGAGGTCGGAAGGCTCTTTCCCGAAATATACGTTGGCGGCCGTCTTGATACCGACAGCGTTGTTCAGGAAGTCGAAGCGGTTGAGATACATGGAGAGTATCTCATCCTTCGTGTAGAATCGTTCGAGCTTGATCGAGATCATCCACTCGATAGGCTTCTGGAGCGCACGCTTGAACATATTCTGACTGGGCTGAGAGTAGAGCTGCTTGGCGAGCTGCTGAGTGATAGTGGAGCCACCTCCGCTCGACTTGTCGCGGAGGAGGACGGTTTTCACTATCGAGCGTCCGAGGGAGCGGAAGTCTATGCCGGAATGGTCTTCAAATCTGACATCCTCGGTGGCGATAAGAGCGTCGATCACGTTGGGACTCACCGACTCATAATCGGTATAGACACGGTTGCCGGCCCCGGCAAAATAGCGGCCGAGTTCCGTATGTCCGTCGGAAGCATAGACCACAGATGCCAGTTTGTCATGAGGGTCCTCAAGCTCCTCGATAGGAGGCATATAGCCGATAGCTCCGTTGTAGATGAGAAGCAGGAGGATAGCGATTAGAAAACCAAGTCCGAGGAATCCTCCCCACATCCACCTCACGGCTTTACTGCTTCCGGGCATAAATTTCCTGCCCAAGATGTTTTTTTTGCCGGGTTTGCCGGAGGGATTAGTCGTATTGGAGGCTGTGTGGCCGCTATATCTTTTTCGCATAAGCCGGATAATTCGTTAGTAGTATTGTCAAGGCAAAATTACTAAATCCGACACATCTATGCAAATCGGCCGCTCACAGGGGGCTTATATCTTGATTTCCTTAAGGTCGACGAGATGATTGACTATGGCATAGATGGCCAGGCCGGTGGCGGAGTGAATCTCGAGCTTGCGCGCGATGTTGCGCCTATGAGTGATGACGGTGTGGACGGAGAGAAAGAGCTTGTCAGCTATCTCTTTGTTGGTCAATCCTTTTGCTACGAGGATGATGATCTCTTTTTCTCGCTGTGAGAGTGAGTCTTTCTCTTCGTTATCGTCAGGCCGGATATTGATAAGCCGGCTGAGTTTTTCTGCCATGACGTTAAGTTCGTCTACCACGGCCACACTTTCGTCGTAGAGTTGGCGTGTCTGTGAGGAGAGGCTGCCTGTCTCTATAGCCACCAGTTTAAACTCCTCCTCAGGCAACGACCCACGGAGTTTACCGGGGTCGAACACTCCGCAGAAAGAAGGACTCACCATCACTATTTCAGGATGATGCTCGCGGATGAGATCTGTAAGATTCTCGTAATTGCGAGCCTCGTAGGGAATGGCGGAAATCCCCGGGAGCCGCTTCAGGCATACGTTGAGACCGGCGGCGACAATAGGAGAGGTCTCCGCCACGATTATGCTTATCCTGTCATTCTTCCTCATGATGATACTCTCCTTGCTTCTTTTGCTCCATTAAGCGTATAGCGGGCACCAGCAGGCAATCTTCAACCAGACAGTGGCTTTCAAGTTCTTTCTCTGTGCGGTAGATGTCGGAGAGGGCGGCGTTGAGGAGATTGACGTCTGCATCTTCCGGGCAGTAGCGGAGTATTATCCCTTTAAGTTCGCGGAGTTTGTCGGCCACTTGTTCATGATGGTCGCTATAGGTGGTGACGGTATTGTCGGCGGGTGCTCCTTCGAGTCGTCCGGAGATGTATGAGAAGACTGTGCGGTCTTCATATTCCATGTGAGTACGCACCTCATCCACATATTCATCATACATCTTTAGAATCAGAAATGACACGTCGCTTGTGCGGATTCTGATGCCCTCGAGCAGCTTGCGTCTTATGGCCGGAAAACAATATTCAAGAAAATATGAATGGGAACTCTTCAGAAATCCTAATAATGAGTCGAGCGACAGGGGAGTGGCAGGTGTGGCGGCTATATTGTCGTCGGTGATGAAATTGACTACGGCGAGAAATGTGTTGCAATCTACATTTTGCGAATCACAAACTTCGCGTACTGTCATATTGCCGAAACCGACCCTTATACCGAACCGGCTCATCACTTGGATGAGCCGGTAGTCGTCGGCAATCAGATCGGCCATTTTGTGGTCGGGTGTATATCCTTCCATGGCATTTGATTGTTTCTTAATCTAACTCTAAAAAATCTAACTCTAAATAACTTTTTTCAACACTGCAAAATTACTGCCTTTTTTCTCCCTCCGCAATCACTGATTATAGGTAATTCCTGCAGGGAGGTTACCTATCGGTAGGTATTCAGACCGTATCTTGCAGAATTATGACTTTTTCTCCGGGGTCTTTTTATTTTTCTTCCTTCTTTACGGAGAAGCCGAATTTGCCGATCACGGATCCTAATTCACGATAAAATCCGTGTTCGTAGGCTATAAGACCGGCCTTTGTGAAATCGTAGGCTCCGGTGTGCGGGTCAAGGAATCGTGAGTCAGCTCTGACATTGACCACCTCTGCCAGAAACATATCATGACTTCCCAATCTTATGATGCTTTTCACTCTGCATTCTATCGAGAGGGGCGACTCTTCGATTGTAGGCGAGCTCACAGCCACTCCGGGGAGCGGAGTCAGACCGGTCTCTTTCCATTTGTCGTAGTCACGTCCTGACCGCACACCGGCCCAGTCCGTGGCCCTGGCCATCCCGGTGGTGGTGAGATTGAGTGTAAACTCCATCGTGCGTTCTATGAGTGCATGGCTATATCTTTCGGGTCTTACCGATATGTAGAGCATTGGCGGATTGGTGCAGACTGTGCCGGTCCATGCTATGGTCAGCATATTCCATTCTTCGCGACTCGCTCCGCAGGTCACAAGCACGGCGGGAACGGGATTCACCATCGTGCCGGGTTTCCAATCTATCTTCATCTGAAGTAGTTTCTTACTCGTTTTTATAGAGAATGTGGTCTAAGCATCCGCAGATGCTTTTTCGCATGAATGTCGGACCGTCGCTGCTCATGNCAGTGGCGGCCCGACGCCNGGTAATATTTGCTGATTTATGAGGTGTCTTATTTTACTCCGAGATCGGTGAGAATATCGTCGATATGCTTCTCGGCCTTCACCACAGTGGCTTCATAATTCTCCTTTGAACCCATATCCTCGCGTACTTCAATATAGAACTTGATCTTGGGTTCGGTGCCGGAGGGACGGATCGACACCTTGTCGCCGGCCTCGGTGAAGAATTGGAGCACGTTGCTTGTGCAGGGGAAATCCATTTTTGTAGTCTCGCCGCTTGCAAGGTCTCGGCAGTTAAGGTCGGCATAGTCTTTCACCACCTTCACAGGNCTTCCGCCAAGACTCTTGGGAGGATTAGCCCTGAAGTCCTTCATCATCTGCACAATCTCGTCGGCACCGCTCTTGCCGGGACGCACCACGCTCACTCCCTTCTCGCGGGAGAATCCGTATTTGTCGTATATGTCGATAAGCAGTTCGTAGAGATTCAGTCCCTGTTCGTCAGCCCAGGCCGCCACCTCTGCCATGAGGGAATTGGCGGAGATGGAGTCTTTGTCGCGACAGAAAGTCTCGGCCAGNAAACCATAGCTCTCCTCTCCGCCGCCAAGATAGCGGCCTCTGTCTTCCATCTGACGCATGACGTCGGCTATCCATTTGAAACCGGTGTAGCAGTCATAGCATTTCACTCCGTTGGCATCGGCGATACGCTTGATGGTCTCGGTGGTCACAATGGTCTTGACACAATATTCATTGCCTTTAAGACGTCCGAGTTCGGCGTTGCGTGTGATCAGATAATAGAGAAGAATCATGCATATCTGGTTGCCGTTGACAAGCTGATATTCACCTTTCTTATCGCGCACCACGAGGCCTACACGGTCGGCATCGGGGTCGGAGGCGAGCACTACGCTCGCACCGGTCTCCTTGGCCTTGGCCACAGCCATTGCCATAGCTTCGGGATTCTCCGGGTTCGGACTCGCCACAGTGGGAAAGTCGCCGCTCCTCACATCCTGTTCCTCTACATGGAGCACATTGTCAAATCCCCACATTTTCAGCGATTCGTACATGAGTCGCGAACCTGTGCCGTGAATCGGGGTGTAGACAATTTTCATGTCGCTGTGCTTCTTGTCAATCTCCGGCGAGAGGCTGAGGCTCTTGATGTCGTTAAGATAAGCTTCATCCATGTCTCGCCCTATGATCTGAATCAACTCCTTGCGGGGAGTGAACTTTATCTGATCCACGCTTGTGATTGCGTTCACATATTCTATGGTCTTGACATCGTGAGGTGCGATCATCTGCGCTCCGTCGCTCCAGTAGGCTTTATAGCCGTTGTATTCCTTGGGGTTGTGGGAGGCAGTGATGTTGACACCGCTCTGGCATCCGAGTTTCCTTATGGCGTAAGACACCTCCGGAGTGGGACAGCAGTCGTCGAACANATAAGCCTTGATACCGTTGGCGGAGAATATGTCGGCCACCAGTTCGGCATATTTACGCGAGTTATTGCGCACATCATGGCCCACAACCACACTGATCTGCGGCAGATCCTTGAAGCATTCCAGCAGATAGTTGGCAAGACCCTGAGTGGCCGCCCCGACAGTGTAGATATTCATGCGGTTGGTGCCGGCTCCCATGATGCCGCGCAGGCCTCCGGTGCCAAATTCCAGATCGCGGTAGAAGGCCTCGATAAGAGGCGTCTTGTCCGGATTCTCCANCATAGCCTTCACTTCGGCACGTGTTTCTTCATCATATTGAGGACCGAGCCATTTTTCAGCCCGTTCTGTGACATTCTTCAATAATTCTTCGTTATTCATAAATATCAATAATATTCGTTGGTTGCTGATAGGTGTTAAGGTGTTTTTACTTTGCTAACGCTTTTCTTGCCTGAATGGGTCATTGGAGATGCAATTTTTTATTCGTGAGGGGCTGAAACCATAAGAAAACGTATGAAGAAATGATAGAGATGCCTTTTTTTTATGCACTTTTTTGTTTCTTAAGTTTTTTTTATTACTTTTGTCGGGTAACAACCTCGATTCTCATCCCTCCTTTTTCCGGATTCGTCTCTCTTCCGGATCATGATTCCCGTTCCGGGGGTCTGTGAACCCCTCTCCACTTCTACAACACAGTTATTTATTATTTAAATCTCGTTACCATGATTTTGTCGATGACCGGCTTCGGACGCGGCTCCGCTTCCTCTTCCAACAAGAAAATCACCGTAGAGATCAAGTCGCTCAACAGCAAGCAGCTCGACCTCACTCTCCGTGTGCCTTCTATCTTTCGCGAGCTGGAGGTAGAGACCCGCAATTCTCTCGCCACGGCTCTTGAGCGTGGCAAGGTGGAGATGTCGGTTGCAGTCGAGAATCTTCATGCCGAAGTNTCGGCCTCTATCAATGTGGAGGTGCTCNGGGTTTATAAGGAGCAGGTGGAGAAGATGGCCGCCACACTGGGAATCCCGGAACCTGCCGATTGGTATTCGGTGTTGATGCGCCTTCCCGACGCTTTGCATACTGACATTGCCCGTATCGACCCTCTCGACCTCAAGGCCTATCGCGAGGCTCTCAGTGCTGCTGCCGAAGCCTTGGTGGCTTCACGCCGAAGAGAGGGCGAAAAGCTCTATGGTTTCTTTGTAGATAAAATCAATAATATCAGTGGGCTTCTTAAGGAGGTGGAACCGTTCGAGAAGGAACGTGTTCCCAAGATTCGTCAACGTCTCGAGGAGTCGCTGGCGCGTCTTTCCTCTATAGAATATGATCGTGGCAGACTGGAGCAGGAACTCATTTTCTACATAGAGAAACTGGATGTGAGCGAGGAAAAACTCCGACTCTCCACTCATCTTAACTATTTCCTCGAAACTCTCGGCTCTCCCACGGCTCTCCCTCTTATGGGACAGGGCAAAAAACTCGGATTCATCGCTCAGGAGATCGGACGCGAGATCAACACTCTTGGATCCAAATCAAATCATGCCGAGATGCAGAAGATTGTGGTCCGCATGAAAGATGAACTTGAGCAAATCAAAGAGCAGGTGCTCAACGTACTCTAATTATTAAATCTGAAATCTGAAAAAACTCNCATCTCCCGCTTATGATGAAAGGCAAAATAATTATCCTCTCCGCCCCTTCAGGCTCGGGTAAGAGTTCCATAATCGCCCGGCTGATTGATAAGGAAGACCTTCAGCTTGGATTTTCTATTTCCGCCACAAGTCGATCTCCGCGAGGAGAGGAACGTGACGGAGTGGAATATTATTTCCTATCTCCTGAGGAGTTTGACCGCCGGGTGAAAGCCGGCGACTTCGTAGAATGGGAAGAGGTATATGCCGGCACTTGCTATGGCACACTCCGTTCGGAAGTGGAGCGTGTGGTGGGCTGCGGTCGAAACCTCATTATGGATGTGGATGTAAAGGGTGGTGTCCGGCTTAAGGAAATCTTCGGCGACGACGCTATTTCGATATTCATTATGCCTCCTTCTGTCGAGGAACTCGAACGACGCCTGCGCGGACGGGCCACAGATTCCGATGACACTATTCGCCGTCGTCTCGCCAAGGCGGAATATGAGCTGACCTTCGCGCCTCGTTATGACACGGTGATTGTCAATGACCAACTGGATCGGGCGGCGGCTGAGACGGAGACAACTATTCGTCGTTTCATCACTCCCTCATGCTGATAGCTCTTTATCCGGGTTCGTTTGATCCGCCTCATCTGGGTCATCTGATGGTGGCATCCTATGTGGCGCAATGGACTGAAGCTGACGCTGTGTGGTTGATGCCGAGCGGTGTTAATCCTCTCAAGACTGACTCCGGACCGAAGGCTTCAGATGAGGCAAGATTGCGGATGTGCAGTCTCGCTGCGGAGGCTGTCCCGGGTGTTAATGTCAGTGATTTCGAGCTGGGGCTTCCTCGTCCTTCCTACACTTATTCCACACTCTGCGCTCTTCGCAGTGTGTATCCCGAGCATCAGTTCCGGCTCGTCATCGGTTCTGACAACTGGCTCGTATTTGATCGGTGGCGGGATGCTGACCGTATTATCTCAGAGTTCGGACTCATGATTTATCCGCGTCCGGGATATGATATTGAGCCCTCNTCATTGCCAAAAAAAGTGGAGCTCCTTCCGGAAGCTCCACTCATGTTGATAAGTTCTTCTTTTATTCGCGATGCCATAGCCGCCGGCAANTCTCCCGCTGGATTTGTACATCCGGAAGTGGCCGCCTTCATAGAATCTTCAAATCTCTATACCGAAGCGTCAGCCCATGGCCTGCATGTGGTAGCCGAGAGCATTTAGTTCCATAGCTGCCCCGGCAGTATAAAGAGCGCGTAGCCCTCCGATATATGCGTTGGCCGCGGCTTCTGTGCCGGCCTCGATGTTGGCACGATGCAGCGCACTGAGAGTGCGTGAGGCACATTCTCCTACGATTTTGCTTGCCTCCTCTTCCTGCTTCTCGTCAAGGCCTAACACCTCCTTGAGGATATATTCATCCATGTTGTCATACCCTTTGGCATCACGAAGCCGGGTGTAGATGGCCGCGCCGCCTTCCTTGGCATATTTCTCCCAGTCCGTATCCCAATACTTGGCCATAGCCATTCCGACAAACATTATCCAACCCAGCGACACGACGGGGTATTTTTCAAACTCCCTCACGCCATCCGGAAGATAAGCCTCGAGTACTCCCGGCCATAAATCCTGTATGTCTGCTGTCTCGGCCATCACCTTATCCATCTTTCCGATACTTGCGAGAAAACGATGTAAGTCGCCCAAAGTCTGCTTTTCAAAATCCATAATCAAAATCTGATATCTAATTCTATAATCTAAGTGGCTAAGNAGCTAAGAACAATTAATAATATGATAGATGGTCAAAATAGCCGCATATATCATATTAAGACATTTTCAAAGATACTTAGTGATCATATCGTTTAATTTTTCTTTGCTACTTAAAATCCAAGTAGCTGTTTATAGTCCGGGGTCTTAGCTCTGCGAAGCACTCTCGATCAGCTGTTTGCTGGCAGTGATGAAGAGTTCTACACGGCGATTCTGTGCCCGTCCCTCAGCTGTGGCATTGCTGTCGATAGGATCATTTTCGCCCTCGCCGATAGCTTTAAGACGCGATGCGGCCACTCCCTGACTCTCGAGATAATCCATCACACTCTGAGCTCGCTGCTCCGAAAGAGTCTGATTGAGTTGCTCAGTGCCTGTGTTGTCCGTAAAACCAACCACCGTCACATCGCTCTCGGGAAACTGCTTGAGGTTATAAGCCACTCGGCTCAAGGTAGCCTTAGCNGCCTCGGAAAGTTGATAACTGCCGGTCGGGAAAAGCACCGCATTACCCATAACAAGCTTTATAGCCTCAAGATTATTGGAATCTTTGATTTTCTGAATCTCAATGGCATTTGCATCAGCCTTATCATTGACAGCAGCCAACTCCTTTTCAAGAGCCTCACGCTGCTTCTGCATGGTGTTGCCCACGAGAGCTCCGGTGCCCGCTCCGAGAGCCCCGCCTACGAGTGCGCCGATCCATGTGCCTCGTCCGCCGCCGATAAGTGCGCCGATTCCGGTGCCCACGGCTGCGCCGATAGCTCCGCCGGCCGACGCCCCTTGTCCGGTCTGCGTCATTCCGTTCCATGTCTTTTGAATTGAACTGCATCCGGTGGTCGTCACCAGACTGCCTATACAAAGCACCCCAATAAGTGAGTGCGTCAGAATCGTCTTGGTCTTCATAATTCAGTGTGTTTTTCAATAGTGGATGTTCTATTATTAAACACCACTTTGCAGACGTTGGTTCTTTTCAGCCGGAATATATTGTATATTCCATCCATAGACGGATTCAATCAAATATCGAGTCCAACCTGCTTTTGTCAATAAGACAATAGATAGGATTCCCATTCGGCGTGCGGGCCGGTTCGGATAGACTGAAGAGATCGTTCACAAGCACGTTCATCTCCTCCTGACTGAGAACGCGATTTCTCTCTATCGCGGCTGACCGCGCTNCGATCAAAGCCACTCGCGACAACATATTTTCAGACGCCGATCCCTCATTACCGTAGTTAGAGGAATCTTCACATACGGAGTCAAGGATTCTGAGCACCATATCCTTGGGATTTTCTTTATTGAGGATAGCGGGAACGGAAGCTATCTCCCATCGGTTCTCTTCCACATATCTAAGCTCGAATCCCAGTCGGGTCAGTTCTTCCTCGACGGAAGAAAGTGCCGCCTGATGTTCGGGATCAAGCTCTATATGCTCCGGAAACATCACACTTTGCGACACCTGTGATGCGGCTTTGACTCTTTCAAGACTTCGTTCATAAAGAATCTTTACATGAGCACGATGCTGATCTACGACGATTAATCCCTCAGGAGAGGTTGTGATGATATAACGCTCGCCGTATTGCACACATGATCCGACACTAAATCGGGGTAGGGTAGGCTCCTGTCGAGAAGTAAATCCGGAGACGGCAGACATATTATTCTCTGCCATACCGCGGGCAAAACGCAGAAAACTATCATCCACTCCCACGCTTTTACCTTCATTCCCGTCTCTTTCGTCTCGCTCTCCGCCTTCTGCCATCATCGCTCTGCCCTCTGACTTATCTCCGAGCTCTCCTTTCTCTCCTCGTTCTCCTTCTTCGGAAAGCTCCCGGCCACTTCGCATAAAAGAGTCATACAGAGTCTGCCAATTGTCAGTGGAATGAGAAGGACTACCGGTGCGCCGCGTATTCGTCACACCTGATTTTGAGAAACCTCCCGTATCCTTAGGGCTCCATTCCCCGCCCGGCAGTTCGGGTGGAACATCAAAAGGATTGTAGCCTGCCGGAATGTCAAGATCCGGCTCTATCGGATTAGATCCGTTGGCAAGCGGAGCCACAGGAAGCATGTCCGTAGAGAAGTCTATGGAAGGGACAGCCGAAAACTTACCGAGCGACGCCTTTACGGCAGCCTGAAGTATAGGCCAGATCTGCTGCTCATACTCAAACTTTATCTCATTTTTTGTAGGATGGATATTCACATCGATCGATTCCGGATCAACTTCAAATTTCATGAAGTAACATGGCTGAGTGTCGGCAGCGATAAGACCCTCGAAACAAGACGCTATGGCCTTATGAAAATAAGGGTGACGCATATTTCGCCCGTTGACTATCAGAAACTGCAGCGGGTTGCGACGGCGAGCGAATTCGGGCCGCGATATGAATCCCGTGATTTTGATAAGACTTGTGTCACACTCCACTGGGAGAAGCTGCATATTGAGATTATTCTTCCAGATGTCGCCGATACGCTGCTTAAAACTNCCCGGACGCAGATCGATCACCTTCGATCCGGTGTCGATGCTGAGATGAATATGATTATTGACAAGCGCCATGCGTTCGAACTCGCGCATAATATTGGAGAGTTCCACACTGTCACTTTTCAGAAATTTACGGCGTGCCGGAATGTTAAAGAAGAGATTCTTCACCATGAAGCTCGCTCCGCGTTCGCATACACAGGCTTCCTGGCTCTCCACATGTGAGGCATTGATGACCAGACGCGTGCCGATTTCATCCTCCTCTGTACGTGTCTTCAGCTCCACCTGAGCAATGGCGCATATCGAGGGGAGTGCTTCTCCTCTGAATCCCATTGTGCGGAGGGTGAAAAGGTCGGANGCTGCCTTTATCTTCGAAGTGGCGTGACGCTCGAATGCCATGCGGGCATCTGTCATACTCATTCCTTTCCCGTTATCGGTCACCTGAATAAGGGTCTTTCCGGCATCTCGGATAAATATGCGTATGGTGTCGGCTCCGGCATCGACGGCATTCTCGACAAGTTCTTTCACTACCGAGGCCGGCCGCTGAATCACCTCTCCGGCCGCTATCTGATTGGCCACGGAGTCGGGAAGCAGTTTGATTATGTCACTCATCGATCTTATCTTCTTATCGTGATTGGATGAAAGGAAAGTGGTAAGACACCTATGTTAATCTCCACGTCCGGAAGGAAAAATAGGGGCATCATTGAGATATTCTTCCAGTTCCCTTGACACTTCCCCGAGGTCGTCGGCCCAGTGCAGGCGATCACCATACCATTCGCGCCGCGGGCGCACCCCTTCGAGCCATTTGAAATACTGCAGGTATTTGTCGGCTTTCTTTACAAGAAATGTCGGGGTGACTGTCCCGCTGACATCNGGCCATATCTTGAGTCGCTCCAGTTGATTGTCGGTTATATCCACTGAGAGATACCCCCCTTCTGCCGTGACAAGTTTATTGTAGGTAGAGTCATTTTCCATCGGAAGGAAGATTGACTGCACGTTTTTTGATACATCGAGGTGTGTCAGTTTTCCGTCATCAAGAAATGCTTTCATGATACNTCCCGAAAGCTGGTTATAGAAGTCTTCGTCCACGTGTTCTGTCATCATTCCCCAGTCAGGAAGCAGTGCCCAGTCGGCGGTGGAGTCGTTGAAATGAACATCGATACGGTTGCCGGTGACCTGCCTTTCGCCGTTCCATACCACGGGCTTGCGAGTCATATAAAGCATGGAATCAAGCTCAACAAACCGTATAGTGTCGGCCACACCCTGCACATCTTTATTGAAGAATCTAGCTCGCGGATAGGCAAGGGCCACATGATATTCTTTCTTCGGATCTTCTGCCGGACGCAAATCGGGAAGTATTGAATCTGAAGGTAGCGAGTCAGCGGGAAGTGCCGATGGAAATGTGTCTTCCGGCAGCGGAAGCTCTACAGGCGGAAGCGAATCAGAGGCGACACGAAGCGAGTCGGATTCAATCGCCGGGGCAGCGGGAGGTGTGGCGCCCGACTTCATACGCGACATGGCAGCTGCCATTGCCGGAGAAATAGGGGCAGCTGCCGGAGCGACTTCATTTCTGTCTCCTTCTCCGGGAAGCGGAAGTCTCACTGTGTCTGAAGTGACGTAGGTGAGGATAGTATCGGCTCGCAGAAAAAGGGTGTCAGGACGCGAAAATTCCATCAGCAGCGGATACTCCGTTGCCATGGCCTCGCGCGTAGAGTCGTTGTATAAGCCGAATCCTCCGATAAGTATTGACTTTCGGGCAGTGTCGGTCAGCACCATCGGTTGCGGATTGCGATGACGCCCTTTGAACATGTAAGCCCGGCTTATACGAGTCTTGCGGTCGTAGATGATGCTGTCGCCGGTGAGAGTGACTACATTCTCATTGCTGTCTCGATGCTGAATCGTACTTCGCGATGTGAGTTCCGCATAATCGGTCTCGGTGTTATAGAATCCGGAGGTGGTGCGAATTGTGTCATTCCTTCCTTCTATAAGTGTCTTGCTGACAATCTCGGCCACATGTGTGCCGGTGTTGTAGTAGAGTGTGTCTGAAAGAAGGCGATAGCCGTCGGTGTTGTTGACAAGCACCACGTCATGAAAGAATTCTGCCCGTTTCGTAGAGGGAGAGTATTCGCCATATAGGGATGTGAGGGTATTGACTCCGTCGATTAATTTTCCTCCCGTGTCATACCATCCGCGCTCTGTCTGGAGATCATAGTCGAAACTATCAGTCAGGAGTACTACATCGCGGTTCTCCATCTTCACCTGAGGTTGAGACTCTCCGCACCGCAGACGCGCGAAACGGGTGTTGCCGTCATAAAAGAGTTTGTCGGCGAAGACGAAGAGTGTGTCGCCCTGTTCCATCTTGACATGGCCGAATGCGTCAAGGGAGTTTTCTTCAGGAAAATAGTAGGCGGAGTCGCAATACATCCACATTCCGGCCTGTCTGAACTTCACGCTTCCCTTGAGTATCTGTCGTTCTCTGGAGGTGAATCCCACAGGCACACGATAGAGTGAATCGGCGTATTCAAGGAATACCTTATCAGTCTGATTGCGGTTCACACCCGGCACACTTGGTTTTATGGGTTTTGAGGGCTTCGGGCGCCCATACGGGTCACGGGGTTCCTTCTGGGAGGCCTCTTTCTTTTGTGCCTCTTTGCGATTCTGTGCCTGTGCC
This sequence comes from Bacteroidales bacterium, assembly GCA_014800515.1. Lineage (GTDB taxonomy): Bacteria > Bacteroidota > Bacteroidia > Bacteroidales > Muribaculaceae > Lepagella. The sequence goes on along the minus strand of JAAVFY010000014.1, from coordinate 60,165 downwards.
AGTTCCTGTCTGCATATTGACAGCACGAAGAGGGCAGCGAGCATGAAGATTGCCGCTGCCACTCTTCGTGGTGAATGTTTCGGAGCCTTTATGCTCATTTCAGCCAACCGTCATATTTGAAGTCGCAGCCGTCCCAGCCTTCCTCAATTCTGACGTAGGTGTCTTTGATTTTCTTTTCCACCCACTCGTCGAGTATCTGCTGTCTGCGCCAGTTCTCATACATCTGTTTTATCTGGTTATAGTCTTGCGAGAGTGTTGCCTTATGGCCGGGGATGCGTTCGGTGAGTCTCACCACAGCCGCCACATCGCGGTTGCGTGTGGCATCCTTCATGATGAAGGCTTCGGATATGTCGCCGGGTTGCATGGTCTCGACACGACGAGCCACTTCCACCGGAAGATCCTGCATTTCGAATCGGGAGGACCCGTTGTTCTGATTGACCATAATACCTCGGTTGTTGCGTGAGTCTTTATCCTGAGAGATGTATTGGGCGGCCTCTTCGAATGTGAACGTGTTGCCTACTATCTCTTTGCGGATAGAGTCAAGACGATGCACTGCGTCGCTCAAATCCTTGCTGCTGACATGAGGACGAAGCAGGATATGACGGACATTGACCTGATCTCCTCTCTTTTCTATGAGCTGGATGATATGATAGCCGTATTCAGTCTCTACAATGCGCGACACTTTCTTGGGGTCGTTAAGATTGAAGGCCACATTGGAAAATTCAGGCACGAAGTCGGCTCTTCCGTGGAAGCCGAGCTCTCCGCCCTGCATCGCAGAGCCGTCGTCCTCGCTGTTCATGATGGCGAGAGTGGAGAACTCCGCTTCTCCGCGGTTCACTCTGTCGGCAAAGTCGCGCAGTCGGGCCTTGACGTCCTCTATCTCCTGCTGAGGCACATTGGGCTCCAGAGTGATGATCTGTGTCTCGACCTGCATAGGCACGTAGGGCACGGAATCTTCCGGCAGCGAGGAGAAATAGCGGCGCACATCGCTGGGAGTAGGTTTTACATTCTTGGTCAGCGACTGCTGCACCTGCTCCACGATATAGTTGTTGCGCATCATCTCAAGAAGTTGTTCACGGAGCTGGGGCAGGGGTTTACGGAAATATTCCTCCACCTTTTCCTTCGATCCGAGATTGGTGATGAAGAATTGCAGACGTTTGTCCACAGCACTCATGACCTGAGCCTCCGGGGCTTCGATGGTGTCGAGTTTGGCCTGGTGCAGATAGAGTTTCTCCACCGCTATTTTCTCCGGCAGCGTGCAATAGGGGTCTCCCTGCACATTTTCGCCTTCCGACCGCATCTGCTGATACATCTCTTCTATCTCGGAGCGGAATATGGGTTCGTCACCCACAACCCATGCCACTTCGTCTATCACATTCCTGGTGGGGCCCGCCAGCGCGCAGACCGCCGTGAGTGCTGTCGCGGAGACGGCAGTCAGAATTATCTTGTTCAGTTTCAAGTGTAGTCTCTATTTTATTGAAGCTGGCTTTCTTTCGTGATATCGGCCGGAGCCTCTCGGCAGAAGGTCATGCTTCCTTGTGAATATATCGTTTACTATTTCTTACCCGTCACGGCATCGAGGGCCGGATCATAACTCACTATTCTGAGTCTCTTTTCTTTTTTNGCTTTTTTATAGAGGGAGTTTATCAGACGCCGTTCGTATGCCTCGGCTTCCTGTCCTTCAAGGATATTGGATATAAGTGAGGCTGCAAACTCGTAGGGCATCGCTGATCCGGAGGGTAGCCATTGCGACACATGAAGGAGATAGACCGCCCCTCCTTTCTCAGTCTCGAAGAATCCCGGATTGCCATTCGCTGATTCCTCTATGTTGACGCCGGATGTCCGACGACCGGTCAGAGAGTCCAGAAAGGTTTCGGGATTGGAGAAGCGATAGGGGATTTGTTCGGCTATCGTCGACCAGTCAAGCCAGCGATCTTTAAAATAATCGTATTGCAAGGCCTGACCGAGTCCGTATTTTTCCAGATTGTCAACAGCCGCGTCCGAGCCGCTCCTTACCCATTTCTTTATGTCGTCAAGGCGTTCGGAGCGGGAAGCCACTTTCACATATATNCCTTTCACGAGAGGCGTCTCGAGTATCATGTCGTCGGCATGAGTTTCGTAATATGCCTTCAGACTCTCACGCGTAGGGCGTCTGCGTCCGTTGGCCCGCACCGTCGCCAGATANCTTGCCACAATTAGCTGACGCCTGTAGTCGTCCACTTTTCTCTCGATTTCATCAAGATCGTCAATGCGCTCTTCTGCCATGTCGATGAGGAGCATATCTTCCACCCAGCGTTCCACTATCGTGCGGAACATGGCTGCCGAGTCTGCNGCTGAAATACCGACTGGNATCTTTGCCACNACCTCACTTTTTGTCAGCACGGAATCCCCAAACTCAAGTAACGCATCCGCATTTCCGGCTACTTTTTTCCCTTCGCCACACGATGACGTAATAGCCAACGCATACGCCAGAGAGCAAGCCATGACTGCCACAGCCCGTCCTTTTCGCACAATGCCCCTCAGGGAATATCTGCCCGAAGTCTCGTTCATCCGAGGTCTGGTTCTAAGCGGAGTCTGGCCGACTCCGTCTGCAAAGATAATGCTTTCTCGTGTAATGACAGTCGTCATTACAATAATTTCATCATATTCTCCGATAAAAATGCCACCGCAAGCACAATCGGATGTGCTCGCGGTGGTATTAATAATCTTTGTAGCTCGTTATGATGTCGTTACGTCACTGCTTCAGCTGCGAGATATCAATGTCATAACTCCATAAGTAGATAAGAAAAATTAAACGATATAATAACTCAGTAGCTTTGCAAATATCTTAATATGATTATGCGGCTAATTTTGGCCATCTTGACCTNGTCACTCAGTTGCTTAGCTCGCTAAGCTCCTTCGCTCCGCGGCCAACCTGACTCAAAATTATCACGCATCTATCATATTATTAATTTTTCTTAGATACTTATCTAATTATTTTATTTTCTTGAGTTCTTTCTCATTGACCTTTACTTTGTAGCGTGACTTGAGGTCGCTGATCCATTCTTTTTCAAGAAGATTCTGATAGTCACCGGTGACTTTGCCTCTCACATCGGCTGCCTCTTCCGGAGCGTCAAGCGTGCGCTGGTCATAGAGGAAATAGACTGTGTAGCGGCTGTCGGTGGGTTGAGCTTCCTCTCCGCCGAACATAAGATTGTCTACCATTGCGTTGTCGCCTTTCTTCACAAGAACTCTGTCAATCTTTGCCTGACGCTGGAATTCTTTGCGCACATCAGTCAGGTCGGATTTGTCTTTGAGGGCGGAGAGTCTCTCTTTCACCAGAGCGCCTACTGAGTCGTTGGCTGCCTGTACGAGAATACCTTTTACATGAGGCTCGGTCCAGGTGTATTCACTGCGGTGAGCATTGAAATATTTTTCCAGTCCTTCTTTGTCCTGGGCTGCCTTGTTCCACACCTTATTGAGGCTCACCTCATAAAGGAGGCTTCCGTCGCGATATTCGTTGTAGAGATTGCGATAGTCGGGCTCGTTCAGAAGAAGCCATTCCTCCTCGGCTTCCACAAGCTTACCGTTGTAGAATCCCATAAGGTAGTTCTCCACAATATCGGAGGCACGGCGGGAATCGGGCATTGTCGCTCCGTTGAATCGGGAGGTGAGATCGCTTAGCGGATAGCGAATGTTGCCGATTTCAAGAAGTGTCTCGTTGAGTCGGTCGGGAGTGAGATATTCAGAATAGAAAAGTGAATCAATACCGGAGGCGGCAACACGATTTTTAAGCGACTCTATCGTCTTTTCATTCAGTTTAGCCTTGTGTTTGGCTGCCAATCGGTTATTCTGTGCTTCCTTCACCATCTTGTAGCGGTCATCCTGAGGATTGTTGACCATAGTGAGCACCATCGGTTTGAGTTCAGCAGCATCGGGAGCTGGTTTGCTGTTGATGCGCTTGATGATGTGCCATCCGAATTGAGTGCGTATAGGTGCGGAAATCTCGCCGTCGCTCAGAGAGAATGCGGTGGAGTCGAATTCGGCCACCATCTGGCCTGCGCCAAACCAGGGAAGAAGACCCCCCTGCTTGGCCGACCCCGGGTCATCGCTTTCGGCAATAGCTATCGCCTCAAATCTCGCCGGATTGGCGAGTATGGCGGCATAAATGCTGTCAATCTTCGCCTTTGCAGTGGCCTCTTGCTCCGGAGTGGATCCGGGACGACACATTTTCATGATATGGCTCGCGTGAACTGAGCCGCGTGCAGGACGTTTGCGCCCGCCTAATATAATATGGTAGTTGGCCGGAGATTCCACAATCTCTGACACTTCCCCCTCGGGAAGTTCCCAGGCTGCTTTTTCAAAGAGATAGGGCAGTTTGCCGATAGTGAAAAATCCGAGGTTGCCCCCGTTGGTCTGAGCCGAAGGGTCCTGGGAATATTGCTTGGCGATTGTAGTGAAGTCCTGGCCCTGAAGAAGCAGGCCGCGGATACTGTCGAGCTTAGCACGAGACTCAGCGTCAAGTTGTGCATCCGGACTCTTATGGATCATGATGTGTTTGATCTCTGTCTCGGTGCGAGCCATGCGTGCGGCATCCTCCACAAGACTATTCAGATATACCGAGTCGGCGAGATAGGGCTCAGCAAGATCATGGCGGTATTTCTCCATTTCCTTCCGGAAAGTTGCCGTAGTGTCTATCTTATCAGCGAGAGCATCGGCCACTTTCATCTTATAGAGCTGAAACAGCTCGGCATACTCCTCTATAGGCTGAGGATCCAGTTGTTGTTGCTGCGTGTTCTTGTGGTAGAGATACTCGAATTCGGAACGGGGCACATCCACTCCGTTGATAGTCATTACCACCGGTTCTTTGGCGGCAAGTGCCGCAAGAGCGCAGGCAGAGAGGGTGGTGCCTACCAAAATCTTGTTATTCATCTGAGATATTATCGTTGTTTAAGTTTTCTGGGTAACATATCTCGTGACCATTCCTTATTTCTGGTGATGAAAGGCCACAGGACTCTTTATGCTTAACGATATGTTTTGAAAAAAATTATAATTGTGTGGCTAAGAAAAATAAATGATATGATAGATGCTGATAATTTCGAGTCCGGTTGGCCGCGGAGCGAAGGAGCTTGGCGAGCTAAGCGACTGAGTGACATGGTCAGGATAGTCAAAATTAGCCACATATAGAATCAAGATCTTTTCAAAGCTGCTTAGTCATTATATCGTTTAAATTTTTCTCAGCTATTTATTAAAAATGAAGTAGCCTGAACTTTTATATCCGTCCAGACTACTTCATTTTTCTTTCTTTATCCGTTCAAGGCTCAGTTTCCCATTTCGGATATGAACTTGATTCTCACGAGTCTTATTTTCTCCTCATCAAATTCATCTCCAAATTCCTGTATGGCTGCCTCTATATCATCCTCCTCACTCTCGCGGAAGAAGTCAATGATGTCCTGCTCGGAATCCTCGTCGATTATCTCCTCAAGGAAGTAGTTGATATTGATTTTTGTACCCGAATAGACTATTGATTCGAGTTCGTCAAGGAGTTCGTTAAACTCGAGTCCCTTATTTTCGGTCAGTTCCACAAGGTCCATCTTCCTGTCAATAGCCTGTATGATGGCTATTTTGAGTTTGGACTTATTGCCAACCGTGCGGACACGGATATCTTCCGGACGTTCAATCTCGTTTTCTTCAACGTGTTTCTTGATTACATCCACAAAATCCTTACCATATCTTTTGGCCTTGCCCATTCCCACGCCGGGCACATTGGCAAGTTCCTCAAGTGTGATAGGGTAGGTGGTGGCCATAGCCTCCAACGAGGGCTCCTGGAAAAGTACGAACGGGGGCAGATTCTGCTTCTTGGCCATCTTCTTGCGCAGATCCATCAGGATGGAGAATAACTGCGGGTCTGCAGCACATGAGGCGCCTCCTTTCATCTGTGTCTCGTTGGCCTCCACATCGCTAAACTCGTTGTCTTCCACGATGCTGAAGGAGACGGGATTCTTCAGATATTTCTTCCCCTTAGGAGTGATTCGGATCATGCCATAATTCTCTATCTCTTTCGACATGTAGCCGGCTATAACACCCTGACGTATCACTGTGAGCAGGAATCGGTCGTCTACTCCCGGAAGGCATCCGAACACCTCCAGTTTGTCATGACCGAATTTGCGAACTTCATCAGTGGCTCGTCCGATAAGGATGTTTACAATGTACTCAGGTTTGAATTTCTCTTTCAAAGCGTCGGCCGCCTCAAGGACGGCACAAAGTTCATCTTTAGCTTCCACTTGTTTTTTGGGATTTAGACAATTGTCGCAGCAACCGCAGTTGTCGCAGTCATACTGCTCTCCAAAATAATGTAAGAGTATTTTCCTCCTGCAGAGTGATGACTCGGCGTATGATGCGGTTTCGGCAAGCAGTTGTCTACCTATTTCCTGCTCGTTGGCTGTCTTGCTCTGCATGAGTTTATCGAGTTTTTGCAGGTCTTTTCGGGTATAGAAGGTGACGCAACGTCCTTCGCCGCCATCACGACCGGCGCGTCCCGTCTCCTGATAGTAGCCTTCAAGGCTCTTGGGTATGTCGTAGTGGATCACATAGCGCACGTCGGGCTTGTCGATTCCCATTCCGAAGGCTATTGTGGCCACAATCACGTCTACCTTTTCCATAAGGAAGGCATCCTGATTGGCCGACCGTGTCGCACTGTCCATCCCGGCATGATAGGGCAGCGAACGGATATCGTTGATCTTAAGCGTCTCCGCCAGTTCTTCCACTTTCTTGCGCGACAAACAATAGATAATGCCGGATTTCCCAGGATTCGACTTTATGAAGCGGATGATCTCCCGATCCACATCTTTGGTCTTGGGACGCACTTCGTAGAAGAGGTTGGTGCGATTGAACGACGAGCGGAACACGGTGTCTTTGGTCATGCCGAGATTCTTGCGTATGTCGTGCTGCACTTTCGGGGTGGCTGTGGCTGTCAGAGCTATCACAGGCCTTACGCCTATCTCGTTGATTATTGGGCGTATCCTCCGATATTCCGGCCTGAAGTCATGTCCCCATTCTGAAATACAGTGTGCCTCATCGACGGCATAGAAGCTTATAGGCACGTTCTTCAGAAACTGTATGTTGTCTTCTTTAGTCAGAGACTCGGGTGCCACATACAGCAACTTTGTTTTCCCGCTGGTCACGTCGTGTCTCACTTTGTCTGCCTGCGCTTTGTTGAGCGAGGAGTTGAGGAAGTGAGCCACACCGTCTTCTTCGCTATAATGCCTGATGGAGTCCACCTGATTCTTCATCAAAGCTATCAGGGGGGAAATAACGATGGCGGTGCCTTCACTCATCAAGGCCGGAAGCTGATAGCACAACGACTTTCCGCCGCCCGTGGGCATTAGCACGAATACGTCCTTGCCGTCAAGAAGACTGCGGATGATATCGAGCTGATTGCCCTTGAAGGTGTCGAAGCCGAAATGCTGTTTCAATGCGGCGGTTATTTCATTTACATCTGCCATGTAGCTCTGTTTTTGGGGTGGGACGATTTCGGAGAGTGTTCTCTCCAACGAAATACCTATACAAAATTAAAAAAAAATCAGCCAATACCAAAATGGCAAGGCTGATTTTTTATTTATCCGGTTGTTTAATCCTCTTCTTTCGGTCTTACTGACCTTCGCAAAGCTAAGTTCAATCGGCTATCTTTGTTTTCTCGAAGTGAGCTTTCTGCAACATTTCTGCCACATATTCCGGTGTCACGATGAAACTCTTCCGGCTGTCGGAGGGTGCTTCATACATAGCGTCAACCATGATGGTCTCAACTATGGAGCGCAGCCCTCGTGCGCCGAGTTTGTATTCCACTGCTTTGTCAACGATGAGATCAAGCGCCTCGTCCGTGAACTCAAGTTCCTTGCCGTCCATCTCAAAGAGTTTCTTATATTGACGGATGATTGCATTTTTCGGTTCGGTGAGGATGCGGCGGAGTGCTTTCTTGTCGAGGGGTTCGAGCGCGGTGAGTACGGGCAGACGTCCGATAATCTCGGGTATGAGTCCGAAGCTCTTCAGATCCTGTGGCATAACGTAGCGCATGAGATTTTCGCGCTGGCGCTTGCGTGTGGACTCATCATGACCATAGCCCACAACGTGCGTATTCAGTCGGGAGGCTATCTTTCGTTCGATTCCGTCGAAGGCGCCGCCGCAAATGAAGAGGATATTCTTCGTGTTGACGGCTATCATCTTCTGCTCCGGATGCTTACGCCCGCCGTTGGGAGGAACGAGCACGGTGCTTCCCTCAAGAAGTTTGAGCAAGCCTTGCTGCACACCCTCTCCGCTGACATCGCGGGTGATGGAGGGGTTGTCGCTCTTACGGGCAATCTTATCGATCTCATCAATAAAGACTATGCCGCGCTCAGCTTTCTCCACATCATAGTCGCAGGCCTGAAGCAGGCGGGTAAGGAGGCTCTCGATATCTTCTCCGACATAGCCCGCTTCTGTGAGGACTGTGGCATCCACTATGGTGAACGGCACGTCAAGCAGACGGGCGATGGTCTTGGCTAAAAGGGTCTTTCCTGTGCCTGTAGGTCCGACCAGAATCACGTTGCTTTTCTCGATGTCCACATCGTCATCCCCTTCGGTTGCGCCGGCTTCAAGCTGAGAAATACGTTTGTAGTGGTTGTAGACAGCCACCGAGAGATATTTCTTGGCTTCCTCCTGCCCTATGACGTATTGGTCAAGATGTGCTTTGATCTCTTTCGGGGTGGGGATACTGTGCTTCCCGGAAGTATTCTCTTTAGTAGAACTATTCTTGCCGCGTTCGCGCAATGCCTGATCGCGTGCCGAGTCAATGTAGGAGATGCAGTCGGTGCAGAGCGTGAGTCCGTCCACCACCTCCACTACGGGACTTTGTGGGGAGTCGAAGGCTCCACACATCAGGCATCGTTTTCCGTTTCCGGTATCTTTCTGTTTTGCCATTTTTGTGAGATGGGGGTCTTAGACTGGTTTATTATTTGAGGTTACTTGTTGAGGTTGTTTTTTCAACAATTTCACTTGTTTTCTTCCTTCTTGGGATTGACGAGCACCTTGTCGATCATGCCGTAGTCGCGGGCTTCGGCTGCTGTCATCCAGTAGTCGCGATCTGAATCTGCCTCTACTTTCTCGAAGGGCTGACCGCTATGGTCGGAGATTATACGATAGAGCTCGTCTTTGAGCTTGAGAATCTCGCGGGCTGTAATCTCTATGTCGCTCGCCTGACCCTGGATTCCTCCCATCGGCTGGTGGATCATGACTCTCGAGTGGGGAAGAGCGAATCGCTTGCCATGTTCGCCGGCCACAAGAAGCACTGCTGCCATGGACGCCGCCATGCCGGTGCAGATTGTGGACACATCGGAATGAATATACTGCATGGTGTCGTAGATGCCGAGACCTGCATACACGGATCCACCGGGAGAGTTGATATAGAGGGAAATATCTTTCTCAGGATCTACACTGTCAAGATAGAGTAGCTGAGCCTGAATGATGTTGGCCGACTGATCGCTCACCTGAGTACCCATGAAGATGATACGGTCCATCATCAGACGTGAGAACACATCCATCTGGGTGACATTGAGCTGTCTTTCCTCAAGAATATAAGGGTTGAGATAGTCGGCGGTGGGATTGATGGCGGCTGCCGCACGATCAGCGGCCACTGCCGATGCGTATGAGTCGAAAACCGAAGCACTGACGCCGGGTTGACTCAACGCGAATTTTCTGAAATCACTGTGCATTTGCTTGCTTTCTTTTTTGGTTGTAACATGTTTTTCATCGGAGGATGGACAGAGTTTTGTCGACTCCTTTCCGGTTTCCTCGCGTGGTGATAAACTTTCTACGTATATTTCTACGCAAAAAGCGTGCCAAAATAGATTCCGGGGGAAGCCCTCATTTTACGGCGGGCTGCCCCCGGAGATAATAGTCATTTTGAGCCTTTGGAAGTACTTGGTAATTTGTACTTCGTAACTCTTACTTCGACTTACTCGTGGTCCATCTCCTTTGCCTCCTCGGCGGCATCAGCTCCGAGTTCAGCGGGAGTGAAGAGGGCGTTGAATTCCTCTACAGTCACATTCTTGTCGTCACAAGTCACGGCTTCTTTGATTGCAGCGTAGAGCTTCATGTCGCGAGTCTGACCGTAGATATTCTCAGCAGCTTTCTTGTCTTTGAGAATGTCGTTGGCATATTTGTCTACAATCTCATCGCCGACATTAGCCATACCATACTGAGCAAACTGCTGACGGGCCATCATGCGTGCGGTGTTGAGAACATCCTCGTTTGTCACGTTCACATCGAGCTGCTCGCCAATGGCATCGCGGATAAGCTCCCACTGGAGGTGCGGACGAGCTGCCTCATATTCTGCTTCGATGTTTTCGTCATTAAGAGACTCGTTCTGGGTGCGGAGGAACTCTTTGAGAATCTCGTCAGGAAGCTCGAGGTTGCCCACTGCTTTCTGAATGGCTTCACGTGCGTCGATGGTGAAGCGATAGTTGGAGTCGCTGACGAGGGCTGTCGCAATCATGTTGCGGAGAGCCTGACGGTATTCCTCCTCTGTCTTTATCTCTGTCTCGGGACCGAACACCTGCTTGTAGTATTCCTCACCAAGCTCGGCGGGTTTGAGCACGATAATCTCTTTCACCTCGAAATTGAAGTCGCCTTTGTGTGAGTCAACGTCAGCCTTGTCGATATTGAGCATAGAGCTCATCTCAGTAGGATTGGCATTGCAGGTGGCTGCAGGATTGAAGCGGACTACATCGCCCACCTTGCAGTTGGCGAAGAGTTTCTTCTGATCCTCGCTGCGGAAGTAGTTGGGAGAAATAATGCCGTTCTCTACTACGATTCCCTCTGCCTTGGGCTCGCCATTCTCGTCAAGCTCGGTTATTACACCCTTGATGACTGCTGTGTCGTCAGCAACCTCTCCGGGTTCCTGCTTGCCGAGGCGACGGCGCATATTGGTGTCCTGATCGTCCACCATCTTGTCGCTCACTTCAATTGTATAGAAGGGTACGTGGAGATCTTTATTGACGTGTGTGTCGATCTCGGGTGCCAGACCTACAGTGAATTCAAGTGTGAAGTCTTTGTTCTGAAGGTCGAAGTTATTGGTCTCGGCGGGAACGGGATTGCCGAGTACATGAAGCTTGTTCTCTCTGATATAGCCGAAAAGAGCGTTGCCGATTTCTTTGTTGACAACGTCATATTTCACGGCATCGCCATATTTTTTCTCAATCATGGAGGCAGGAGCCTTGCCGGGACGGAAACCGGGCACTGCCTGGCTCTTACGGATCTCCTTGAGCTGGGCTTTCACTTTGTCTGCGTAGTCATTTTCCTCGATTGTCACTGTGAGCTTGCCGCGCACGTTGTCGAGTTTTTCGTAAGCTACATTCATCTTTTTAAAGGGTATGTTTTCTGTTTTATTTATTCTTTATTTATCAGCGGAGGGTTTCCTCTCCGCCAAAACGCGTGCAAAGGTAAGAAAAATCTCACTCGTTTGCAAATTCCCGTTGCCGGAGCGCAGGGTTTGACTTCATATATCGCTCTCCGCGGGGAGGCACAGCATGACTTCTGAGGAGGTCAGCTGAAGAATTTACGGAACACTTTTACGGTATCTTCCTGATCGCTCACTCCGGCTGTCTCGCGTGCGGAATGCATAGCCCAGATGGCGTTGCCCATATCCACTCCTTTTATGTCGAGCTGTGAGGTCAGAATGTTGCCGAGCGTGGATCCGCCGACCACGTCGGAGTGATTGACGAAGTACTGACATTTCACTCCGGCCTGTTCGCAGAGTGTGCGGAACACGGCCGCTCCCTGTGCGTCGGTCATGTATTTGCAGTTGGCGTTTATCTTGACCACAGGGCCGCCTCCTATCACGGGATGATTCGTGGGATCTGACTTCTCGTTGTAGTTGGGATGCCAGGCATGTGCGTCGTCGGCGGAGATCATGAATGTGTTGGCTATGGCACGCAAGAACTCCTCCCGACCTCCTCCGCGAAGGGCTGTGAGGCGTTCGAGCAGGTCGCGAAGCACCGGCGAGGCGGCTCCCTGTTTTGTGCCTGATCCGGTCTCCTCATTGTCAAAGACTGCCAGCACGCGTGTGAAGTCGCATTCACAGTCGGCTTCGCCTACCAAAGCCTCCAAGCCGGCAAAAGCCATGGAGAGGTCGTCGATACGTGCTGACTGGAAGTATTGACCGTCGGCCCCGGCGATAGTGGCGGGTTCTGCAGGATACAGACAAAGTTCATAGTCGATGATCTCTTCGGGGCGTATGCCGATTTCCTCGGCTATAAGCACTTTTACGATGCCTCCTCGTTTTTTGAAATCCTCGAGCTGCTCATTGCTGAAGTATCCGACTACGGGCTTCATATCTTTCTGCACTGAGAGGGGATTGCCCTCATTTACGGCGCGGTTGAAGTGTATGGCGAGATGGGGGATAAAGGCTACGGGCCGACGCAAATCTACAAGATGGGTACGGGGATGCAGAGCGTCGCTCCCGGCTGTCATGACACGCCCGGAGATAGAGAGCGGACGGTCAAACCATGTGTAGAGTATTCCTCCGCCATATTTTTCCACATTAAGACTCACCACTCCGCCGTCACCGTAGATTTCGGCATTCGGTTTGATTTTGAAGCAGGGGGAGTCGCTGTGGGCGGAGATGATGCGGAAGCCATCGGTGGCGGGATTGCCTTTGCCGACTATGAAAGCAAATACGGCGCTGTCGTTCTTTACTACGTAGTGACGTCCGCCGGGCTTAACGTCCCAGGCATCCTCCTGACGCAGCGGCGTGAAACCTGCTGCCTCAAGTTCGCGGGCTATAGTGTGTGCTGCCAGAAAGTTGCAGCTTGATGCATCAAGATTCTTGAGAAGTCTGTTGATCATTTTCTGTGGTTCTGTGGTATTGTGGTTCTTTGTGGTGTAAGTATTCGGATGTCATTCGCCGTCGTTGACGCGCAGGGTGTTCAGCGGACGCATGACGTTGCATAGAGTCTGTCCCCAATAGCTGTTGAAATCATCGCGGCAACTCAGATATGCCTCGATTGTAGAAAGACCTTCGCTCTCTCTGACGAGGGAGATGAAATTATAAAGTGCCTGAAATATATCGGCCATACATTCGCCCACGGAGGCGGCGATCGGTGACTCGCTGTATTTCATATCTTCCTCAAATGTCTCGAGGAAGGTGTCGTCAGGTCCGAGGAGCACTTCGATATTTCGTCTCACTGCCTCATAGAAGTCTTCATCCACATATGTGGAGAGCATCTCGCCTCCGAAATCGGGCATTAGTGCCTCTTCTTTCAATGTGGGGTCGGTGAAGTCGAGATAGATGGCCGGGAGCAGCCGGCAGGCTTTTTCCACAAAGTCTGTTTTCTCGTTCTCGCGTGCTCCTTCTACAAGCGAGCAGTATTCATTTGCCAGAGCGGTGACAGCGAGCAATCGCGACTGAGTCTCGCCGGCTTCTGCCAACTCAAAATCTTCTGTTTCCATTTCCTTTATCTGATATCTGAGTCTTTAGTTGCGGTAAGGGGAATAAATTTATCCCCCTTCCGCAAGAAATATTATCGATGGCTTTCAGCTATCTGCTGACGCATACAACTGTTGAAATCATCGGCACCGAGCAGTTGCCGCAAGGTGATGTGCATCCTATATCGCCAGTAGTGCTTCGGGTTGGCGGGCACATTTATCTGTTCTTCACGAGGATCATGGCGGCGAAGATTGGGCTCGGCACTAAGCCAGTCTTGGAGAGGAAGGATGCAGAGCATCGACGGGGAGTTGAGATGCTGCCGGATAATGCGGTCGCAGATCCAGGGCTCGGCATATTGTGGAGCCTCTCCCCATTCTCCAAGGATATTGTTATAGAATCTCTGTGTGGCCGCTCTGTCTTCCTCCCACCAGGAGCGTATGCCGCCCATATCATGTGTCGAGGTGGTGCAGACGCTGAAGTAGGGATAGTGCCATGTGTCGCCGAATTCTCTCTGAGGATCCTTGGGCATTCTCTGTATTTCCAGACTGAGGATATCGAGGGCACTCATCACTTCCGGCACACAGTCGGGTATCATGCCGAGGTCTTCGGCACAACACAACATCTTTGTGCTGTCGATGAGCGGCGGCAGCTTCCACATCGCTTTCCCGCGCCAGAAATCATTGTGGCGATGATAGAAGAAATCGTTGTATAGCCGGTTGAAGGCTTCTTTCTGTCTGTCGTCAAGCGCCCTGTATTGATAGGTGAATTGCCCGGCAATACGTGGATGATAGTGTCCTTTTTCGTAGGGATCTTCAATGAAGAGCACATCATCGATCAACCCCATCAGTGCATCACGCATATTGCGGTTTGACTCGGTGTCGTCAAGGTGGGAGAAATAGCTTTCCACTTTAGCCTGTGTGTCTACGAACTCTCTCAACTCCCAGCGTCCATAACCTCTTTCAGTCAGATATTCTCTCTTGGCCTCCTCTGTCTGGTCATGGAAAAAGTCGTTGAGCATCCAGTCGAAGATGTAGGGGCGTGTCATGACATCGGGATTGATATAGAACCCATACGAATTTCTGAGTTCATCGGCTGAGAAAGGAAGGGCGGGATTGAAATAGCCGAGCAGACCGTGGCGTGCAGAGATCGGAATCTGCCATATTCTGAAGAAGCCGAGAATATGGTCGATGCGATAGGCATCGAAGTATTCTGACATCTTGCGGAAGCGGGCTTTCCACCATGCGAATCCGTCACGTGCCATTTCATCCCAGTTATAAGTGGGGAATCCCCAGTTTTGGCCAAGGGTGGAAAATGCATCCGGCGGTGCACCGGCCTGACAATCCATATTGAATAATCTCGGATCGCGCCATGCATCCACACTCTCTCGTCCGATGCCGATCGGGATGTCGCCTTTCAGTACCACTCCGTTTTGATGTGCGTAGTCGCGCACATCTCGCAACTGGCGGTCGAGGTGATATTGTATGAAGTAGTTCAATCCGATCTCGAAGGGATGGGCGGCCATATAGGCATCCACCTTTTTATCATCATATCGGCTCATATCTCCCCAGCGTGTATGATCGCAAGTGTGATGCTCGTCTCGCAGCGCGCACCATACGGAGTAGGGCTTCAGCCATTTTTCGTTTCGCTCCACAAAATGGCGATAATCTTCGTTGCGTTCTGTCTCGGCTCCTATCTCTGAATATATCTCTCGCATATATTCATATTTGCCGCGCATCACCCTTTCATAGTCTATCTCCGGCAGACTGTTGAGCTCGCGCGCAAGATCGAGGTAATATTCGCGGCGTTTGCTGTCATGCAGTTTCCCCACAGCTTCAAGTCGCAGATACATAGGATGCAGAGCGAATGTGGAGTTGGCGCTATAGGGATAGGAGTCAGTCCAGGTATGGGTCTTGGTGGTGTCGTTGACGGGAAGTGTCTGAAGAATCTTTTGCCCGGTGAGCACACACCAGTCGATCATCTCTTTCAGGTCGATGAAGTCGCCGGCTCCGAAATCGTGTTCACTGCGCAGCGAGAACACAGGTATGGCTGTGCCGGCTCCTTTCCAGTTGTTGCGTGGATTGTTGAAACGAAGAGCATCCACCACGATTGTCTCATCGGGTCCGCCGAAGGTGATGCCGAATATGCGGTTGCCGCCATATTCCCATTCCTTCAACTCGCCGGAGGCGGAGTTGATGATGATAAATTTATATTCAAATGGCGTTTTGAGCGAGGATTTGGGGATATTGATTTCCCAAAGGGGGAATCTTCCGTCGTTCATGCGAAGAGCTTTGGCCGGATTCCAGTCGCCGAGGGTTTTCCCCTCGCCGGTGATGGCGACTGTCTCTCCGGGGAAGTCCATCGGTGCATACACCCTGATATTGACGGTGTCTCTGTTTAATCTCAACGTTTGGTCACGATGCTGACGATGAAGCATGCCGTCTACGAACGCTGAACTGTAATAGGGCTTGTCTGACGGGACATCTTGCCAGATATCGAATAGATTAAGAGCCTCCGGCGCTTTATCTCCAAATTCGAGGTGATGATGTTCGCCCCATTCAAATCTCCATGCCTGATGCTCTGCCTTTACCACAAAACGGTATCGGAGTGTGCGTATTGACGAGGGCACATCTACTGTCAGATCCCATTTGCCGGGAGCCGACATTCTCATTTCAAGTGCCTCGACGGGATTGTCTGAGCCTAATTCGCGACAATCTCCATACACGTAGAGTGTTTCGCCCCAGCGGGTATGGTAGGAGATATTAAAGGTAATTTTCATCTGATAACGTTTTTTCTGGAAAAGGAATGCATCATGGCGACACGTCGATGGCGTGCGGCACGATAGCGCAAATTTAGCAAAAAAATCAGTCTTCGGCAAATCTGTATTGTCGTTATGACTCTCACAGATTAGTCATTGACATAAACTTGCCATATAGAATAACAACCAAGAGTTGCCAGTCGTTCTTTAAGCGGCCTGTAGTTTTCTTATTTTGTGGGGCGCGGAGCTTTCGGGGATTGGTGCTTTAATAAAGTTTTGTTAATTTTGCACCTGCCTTGGATTTCCACAAATCATAAGAATATGGAATCACAATATTCATACGATAATATCCATCTTCCGAAGGAGGAGAAGGTGTCTGACATTCTTGACAGCGACTGCTTTCTGATAGATCATGTCACGTCGCAGCATCTCAGTCTGCTCACAGACCCGGTGAAAATCTCGGCTTTCACATCTGTGATGGTGATGAAAGGGGAGTTTCGGGCTGACATATCGCTATCTTCTTTTGCCATGAGAGGTCCCTCTATTGTCAATATCCGGCCGTCTCAGATTCTGACAGCTTCAAATATCAGCGATGATTTTGAGGCGGTGGCTGTCGTGATGTCGGAGCGACTCCGCGATTATCTGTTTCTTCTTTCCGGCGAGATGCCTGCCTTCAATATCGCTGCGAGTCGTTCGGTGATTCCGGTGGCTGAAGAATATGTCGGTGATTTCAGAAATTTCTATGACAGGCTTGCCGCTCTTCTCGCCATGCGCGACAATCCTTTCCATTTTCAGGCCGTGGGGCTGGCCATAATGCAGTTTTTCTGTCAGACAGCATGGCGCGTTTATGAGCCCCACCTTAAGGATCTTCCCATCACGGGCGGAATGCTGTCTGACAGATTCCTGACGCTTGTCCGCGAGAATTTTAAAAAGGAGCGGTTTCTGGATTTCTATGCCAACGAGCTCAATATCACTCCCAAACATCTTTCGCGCACGATTAAGACGCAGACCGGTGTCTCGGCTGTGGAGTGGATCGATCGTTTTGTTGTCCTTGAAGCGAAGGTGCTTCTTAAGTCGTCAAGACTCAACATTCAGCAGATTTCTGACAATCTCAATTTCCCTTCGCAAAGCTTTTTTGGAAAGTATTTCAAAAAGCAGACGGGATTCTCGCCCAAGGAGTTTCGCAATGGTAAGGAGATGCCGAAATGATGTAGACCTCCCTTTTTTGAATTTTTATATGCAATAGATACTCATATAATGGATAAGTATTTTTCTAATCGTCGCACGATAAGACGTTATTCGGATCGGGAAGTGTCTGATTCCCTCATCGATTCTATTCTTGAAGCGGCCATGCGTGCTCCTACGTGTGGCAATATGCAGCTCTATTCCGTTGTGGTCAATCGTGATCCGGAAATGATCAAACGCCTTGCTCCCACTCATTTCAATCAACCGAGTGTTATGGGTTGCGGTGCATTGCTGACAGTGTGTGCCGATTTCAATAGATTCACCCGTTGGTGTCGTCTGTCAAAGGCCGATCCGGGCTTTGACAATTTTCTCTCTTTCTTAAATGCGGCCACTGATGCAATTGTGTTTGCACAGCAGATTGTGACTGTGGCTGAAATGGAGGGACTCGGCACATGCTGGCTTGGCACAGTGACCTATAATGCAGAGTCTATTTCAGAGATTCTGGAATTGCCGGATCTGGTGGTGCCTGTGGCTGCTCTCACGCTCGGATGGCCGGATGAATCTCCGGATCTGGTGGAGCGTCTGCCGCTGCGTGCCATACGCCACGATGAGAAGTATCGGGCGGATTCCGATGAGCAGATCGTCGATCTCTTTAAGGCTAAGGATGATTTCGCTCCTAATGCAAAGTATGTGGAGGAAAACAATAAGGAGACTCTGGCTCAGGTCTTCACGGATTGCCGCTATCCCAGGTCGATGAATGAGGATTTTTCAAAGTCTTTCATCGCCCATCTTCGCAAGCGCGGATTTCTGCCGGAGAAGTGATGGACTTTTCCTAAAATTCAACCTAAAAGATTTAAAGAAAAATTTTTTGTAGAGGTCGGAATAGTAGTTGGAAGTTTAATATATTATAAATCAATATAATAGTATATCGTAATGGGAAAGTTTGGAGAATTTTTTATCTCCGAACTTTTTTTATTTGGGAAATTTTTCTCAACTTTGCAGACTCAAAATCTACAGGTTTCCATACGAGTTCCGGCATCCGGAGAGAAGACCGTTCTCGATGCTTTCGTAAGAGCTGAGAAGGTCATTCCAGAATATTATTCGGTCTTCAAGCACTTCTTGAAAGACTCCTCCCTGATGTCTATCGTTTCTTTCTTTCAGCTACTTTAACATATCATGAGCAATAATTCTCCCGCGGCCGACAGGCCTGTGTTTGCATACGACGAAGTATATGAGGCCACTTTGAGATATTTCAGGGGTGATGAACTCGCGGCCAGAGTCTGGGCCACAAAGTATGCTCTTAAGGATTCATTCGGAAATATCTACGAGAAGACTCCCGATGATATGCATCGTCGTCTCGCGTCCGAAATAGCTCGTATTGAAGCTCGTTATCCTTCTCCTATGTCTGCCACTGAGATATTTTCTTTGTTAAGGGATTTCCGATACATCGTGCCGCAGGGTTCGCCGATGGCTGGTATAGGCAATCCTTTTCAGGTGGGTTCGCTTTCCAACTGTTTTGTAATCGGCCTTGACGGCTGTCCTGACTCTTATGGCGGCATAATCAAGATTGATGAGGAACAGGTGCAGCTGATGAAGCGGCGTGGCGGCGTGGGCCATGATCTTTCACACATACGTCCGAAGGGGAGTCCGGTGAAGAATTCCGCACTCACATCTACTGGCTTGGTGCCTTTTATGGAACGTTACTCCAATTCCACACGTGAAGTGGCTCAGGATGGCCGTCGTGGTGCCCTTATGCTCTCAGTGAGTATCAAGCACCCCGACTCGGAGAGTTTCATTGATGCAAAGATGACTGAGGGAAAGGTGACAGGTGCTAATGTCTCGGTCCGTATCGACGATGATTTCATGAGAGCCGCTGAAAGTGGAGAATCCTATCGTCAGGCTTATCCGGTTGATTCTGATTCTCCGACTGTGGTGAAGGATGTGAATGCCTCGGCTCTCTGGAATAAGATTGTTCACAACGCTTGGAGAAGTGCCGAACCTGGTATTCTTTTCTGGGACACCATCACGCGTGAGAGTGTCCCTGACTGCTACGCTGATCTGGGGTTCCGCACTATCTCTACAAATCCCTGTGGGGAGATTCCTTTATGCCCATACGACAGTTGCCGGCTTGTGGCCATTAATCTGTATAGTTATGTCGTGAATCCTTTCACTCCGCAGGCTCGGTTTGATTTCAATCTTTTCCGCAATCATGCAGGCAAGGCTCAACGCATCATGGATGATATTATCGACCTTGAGATGGAGAAAATCGATCTTATCATCAATAAGATTGATTCGGACCCGGAGACGGCGGAGGTCAAAGCCACCGAACTGAATCTCTGGAGAAAGATTCGCGAGAAGACGCTCAGGGGCAGACGTACAGGCTGTGGCACTACCGGTGAGGGCGATATGCTCGCGGCTCTCGGTCTGCGCTATGGCACTCCGGAGGCCACGGCTTTCTCTGTGGAGGTGCATAAGGCTCTTGCCTTGGCTTATTACAAAGCCTCCGTTGATATGGCTGAGGAGCGTGGTGCCTTTGAAATCTACGATTCTGAAAGAGAAAAGGATAATCCGTTCATCTCTCGTCTCCGCGAGGCAGACCCTCAGCTTTATGAGAGGATGTGTCGCGTGGGCCGTCGCAATATCGCGTGTCTCACCATTGCTCCGACAGGCACTACCTCGCTTATGACGCAGACCACCTCCGGCATCGAACCTGTCTTTATGCCCGTCTATAAACGTCGTCGTAAGGTGAATCCCACTGATCCGGAGGTCTCCATCGACTTTGTGGATGAAGTGGGAGATGCTTTCGAGGAGTATATTGTCTATCATCACAAGTTCCTGGAATGGATGCGTGTCAACGGTATGGAGCCGCGTAAGAATATGTCAGCCGAAGAACTGGATGGACTTGTGGCCCGCTCTCCTTATTTTAAGGCTACGGCGGCCGATGTGGACTGGGTGGAGAAGGTGAAGATGCAAGGGGCTGTCCAGAAGTGGGTAGACCATTCTATTTCTGTCACAATCAATCTGCCGGCTGATGTGTCTGAGTCGCTTGTCGGCAACCTTTACATGACGGCATGGAAGTCGGGATGCAAGGGTTGCACGATCTATCGCGACGGTTCTCGTAATAATGTTCTGGAGGCTGTCGGCAAGAGTGTCAGCAAGAATTCGCTAATTCATGCTCCGGAGCATGTCATCAAACGTCCGATTGAGCTTGAGGCCGATGTTGTGCGTTTTCAGAATAACAAGGAAAAGTGGATTGCTTTTGTAGGGCTTGTCGACGGCAAACCATACGAGATATTCACCGGGCTGGCCGATGATGAAGATGGCATCTTCTGCCCGAAGAGTGTGAGCCACGGTAAGATTATCAAAGCTGTTGATGAGACCGGACGCAAACGCTATGACTTCCAGTTCATCAACAAGCGAGGATATAAGACCACCATAGAGGGCCTCAGTGATAAATTCAATCCTGAGTTCTGGAACTACGCCAAACTTATCTCCGGTGTGCTGCGTTATGGAATGCCTATCGATCAGGTGCTGAAACTTGTTGGNGGCCTTGAACTCGACAGTACGAATATCAATACATGGAAGAACGGAGTGGAGCGNGCCTTGAAAAAATATATTCCCAACGGCACAGATGCCAAGGGACAAAAATGCCAGCAGTGTGGAGCAGAGACTCTCGTCTATCAGGAGGGATGTCTCATCTGCACCACTTGCGGCTCCTCCAAATGCGGCTGATAGGGAGGCTTTGNCCGGGATAAGCCATAAAAGCCCTTGCAAAATTAATCCCGCACGAAATTGANNGTTGTGCTTCAATTTCGTGCGGGATTAATTTTGCAAGGGCTTATGGCAGNGGGGCCACTGGAGGTGGATCAGTCCCTGAGTTCCTCAAGAAGATTGGCGAGACCTGATTTGCTCCCGGCGNCTACTGACATGCCACGATGGTCGCTGAGCAATGTTGTCTCTCCNCCGGCCTCCCTNACGAGTAGAAGTCCTGCCTCGACGTCCCAGGCGTTCAGGTTAAGTTCCCNATAAGCATCAAAATATCCTGCGGCGACGTAGCATAAATCAAGGGCGGCTGANCCGAGGCGTCTGAGCCCTCTCACTTTGGGAGCAAGCCTGTTGATATACTTAAGATTATTGTCGGGATTTTCTTTCTTGTCGTAGGGCATTCCTGTGGCCATCACCATCTGTTCGAGGGGTTTATGTCCGGCACATCTCAGAGGAGTCGTTCCGTTCACAAATGCTCCGCGTCCCTTCACTGCCGTATACATCTCCCGAAGATAAGGAGCATATACGAGTGCGCCAACTGTCTCTCCTTTATGTTGAAGGGCTATAGAGATGCAGAAGGTTGGTAATCCTTGACTATAGTTGGTTGTGCCGTCAAGAGGGTCAATGACCCATCTGAACTCGGCAGCCTCATCGCCGCTCGCCCCGCTTTCCTCCGAAAGAATGGAGTGGGTGGGGTAGACCTCATTCAGAAAATCTGTGATAATCTTCTCCGAGCCTTTGTCAGCTTCCGTCACCACATCATACGCATTCTGCTTCGTAGTCATCTTAAGCGCGTGGCTGCGAAACAGCGATAATTGCAAAGCGGCCGCCTTTTCGGCGGCCGTTGCTATGTTGCCGATGCACTCGGCATAAAAGTCTGTGTTCTCTTTCATCTCTTTCCAAGTCTCGGAAATTCTGTGGTCACTTTATCGGAAATTATGAGTCCTCCGATGATAAGTACGCAGCCTATATATCCGAGTATATAAATATGTTCGTCAAACACAAAGTAGGCTGCCACCATCGTCACGAGCGGCTGCATATAGATGTAGTTGTTTGCAGTCACTCCTCCCAGCACTTTCATTGCCTCGTTCCAGAGCAGATAGGCCACAATCGAACACATCACAACGAGGAAAAGAAGATTCATTATGAATTGCGGCTGGCTGAAGTCAAACAGCAGTGAGAGATGCAGGGGTTCTTTCTGAAGCAGCATAAGGGGAATGGCCGAAAGAACTCCGTAGAAAAATAGCTTTCTTGTGATAAACATGGAGGAATATCGCGGGATAAGCTTTCTCACCGCCACAGTATATACTGCCCATGATATTGCGGAGGAGAGGGCAAGCAGGTCGCCGGCAGGCTTTATCTCAAAACTCTCGCCATGGCTGAAGATGATGCATCCCACTCCCGTGAAGGCTATCACCGATCCTAAGGCCACTCCTATATTTATGCGTGTCTTGAAGATAATCGCCATCAGGAGAGTCGTGAAGATCGGCGATATGGCTGAGAGTAGCGACACATTGCCTGTTGTCGTATGTTGAAGGGCGTAATTTTCAGTAATGAAGTAGATGGAGCCGGCGCAGACTCCGCAAATCAGAAACTGCAATTCATCCTTCCAGTTATCCGAAAGTATCTTGCGGAATGTCATAAGCAACATCAGAAGGTAGGCCAGTGCGAATCGATAGACGTAGGTCTCGACAGGGGTGAACCCTCCTTGCTCCATGAGTACCTTTGAGCTGATGAAGGATGTGCCCCAGCAGGAGACGGTGATCAAAGCTCCGAGATGAGCCAGCGGCACAAGATATTTCGACATTTTTTTCTTTTCTGTAGACGTTCTGTCAGATTTCATGGTCGTTTCAAGATTTCAGTACAGTCATGATGTTCGCATATTGCGTTGAGGGCACAGCCCGACAGGGGGAGAGATTGCTCTCTAAATTTCCGCGCAAAGGTAATAATAAATTCCCCATCCTGCAAGAAAACGACGGGATACGCCGGGAGTTTGTCGGCTGAATGAAGACTGATGCAAAAAATGAGAGTAGTGATGCCTGAACCTTCCGGCCATCCCCGGTGTTATAAAAGCGAATCAAAACCTTTTAAATTTTTGGACTATGAAAAAATACAGATGCGAAGTATGTGACTGGATCTATGATCCGGAAGTTGGTGATCCTGATGGCGGTATAGCTCCGGGCACAGCTTTTGAGGATATTCCCGATGATTGGGTGTGTCCTGTATGCGGAGTCGGTAAAGACGATTTCGTGCTTGAACCCTGACAACTATATTAGTGTATATATGCGATCCTCTCCCCCCTGACCGCGGGGTGCGGAAAGGGAGGCGCCCTCATATCCCGATGGCTCCGGAATTTGTTATTCCGGAGCCATCGTGTTAATTTTGCAGTGTGAAAAATACAGTTTTTCAAGAAGCGGAAAGCAAATTTGTCGCTTTCCTGAAATCTAAACGTCTGCGTAAGACTCCGGAGCGTATGGCTATTCTTGAGGAAGTATGCTCGTTAGGCGCCCATTTCGAAGTGGAGGATGTCCACGTCTCTCTTGAAGAAAAGGGCTACCATGTGAGCCGTGCCACAGTCTATAGCACCATGGAGTTGCTGTGTCGTTGCGGGATTGTCAGACGCCTGCTTTTTAATATGCACCACTCCTGCTACGAACTCACCGGCAGGAGCCACATCCATCTTGTCTGTACTGAGTGCGGCGATGTGCGTGAAGTAGATGATCCGGAGGCTCTCTCTCATCTTGAGTCGTTGCGTCCGGGCGGCTTCTCGGTGGCCTATTGCTCCACCACTCTCTTCGGTCTCTGCCCGCGATGCGCCCGAAGGGCACGTGCTGTGGCACGAAAAAAGCGGGAGGCGTCCACACCGAAAGAAAAAAAAACTTAAGCCCGCAGCCCGAAAGAAAAAGCTTTCTCGTTTTGTGACCTCGGATTTATTGCTTAATTTTGCAGACGCAAGCCCCATATCCCCGTTTCTCCTGTGATTATGGGGAATGCTCAGGATGAACATAATACTTAAAATTTATACTTCAACCAATCAAATATCATGGCAAGAGTAAAACCCTTCAAGGGGGTACGCCCCCCGAAACACCTCGTTGAGGAGGTGGTATCCCGTCCCTACGACGTGCTCAATAGCGAAGAGGCCCGCAAGGAAGCCGAAGGCAACGAGAAGTCGCTCTATCATATCATCAAGCCTGAAATCGATTTCGAGGTGGGCTTTGACGAGCACGCTCCCGAGGTCTATGACAAGGCTGTTGAAAATTTCCGCATGTTCCAGGAGAAAGGTTGGCTCGTGCAGGACGATAAGGAGCAATACTATATCTATGCTCAGACAATGGACGGCCGTACTCAGTATGGTTTCGTAGTTGGCGCTTGGGTCAACGACTATATGGAGGGCCGCATCAAGAAGCACGAGCTCACTCGTCGTGACAAGGAGGAAGACCGCATGAAGCACGTGCGTGTCAACAATGCCAACGTTGAGCCTGTCTTTTTCGCATTCCCAGATAATGAGGCTCTCGAGCAGATTATCCGTGATGTGACTGCCAAGACTCCCGAATATGACTTCGTTGCTCCCGATGGTTTCGGCCATACTCTCTGGGTTATCGACGACGATGCCACTATCGCCAAGGTCACTGAGGAATTTGAGAAAATCCCCAATCTCTATATCGCTGACGGCCATCACCGCAGTGCCGCTGCCGCTCTCGTAGGCAATGAGAAGGCTCAGAACAACCCCGACCATAAGGGCGATGAGGAATACAACTACTTCCTCGCTGTGGCTTTCCCTGCTTCCCACCTCAAGATCATCGACTACAACCGCGTGGTTCGCGACCTCAACGGTCTCACTCCCGAGCAGTTCCTTGACAAGGTGCGCGAGAACTTCGAGGTTGAAGAGAAAGGCACTGAAATATATCAGCCCGCCGGCCTCCACAATTTCGCTCTCTATCTCGACGGAAAGTGGTATTCTCTCACTGCTAAGCCCGGCACATACAACGACCAGGATCCCATCGGTGTGCTTGACGTGACTGTAAGCTCCGACCTTATCCTCCGCGATATCCTCGGAATCACTGACCTCCGTTCTGACAAGCGTATCGACTTCGTAGGCGGCATCCGTGGTCTCGGTGAGCTTAAGCGTCGTGTTGACAGCGGCGAGATGAAGATGGCGCTCGCTCTCTATCCTGTCACTATGGATCAGCTCATGAATATCGCCGACTCCGGCAATATCATGCCTCCCAAGACTACATGGTTCGAGCCGAAACTCCGTTCCGGTCTCGTGATTCACAAACTTGATGACTAATCGTAGCTTTTTGCGATAAACAATCACCGGCCTGCGGTCGCGGCTTCTCTGGAAGGCGTGGCCGTGGGCCTTTCACTTATGCTTTTATCAGATTCTGATCTTATTTCTATCCGNGATTCGAGATCTCCGCTCATTGTCGCTCTCGAACAGGTGCCTTCCGATTCTCTGACCGATGTCTGCCGCAGAGCCNTCTCTATTTTCACGGGTGTCGCCGCTCAAGAGGCTCCACACTTTGAGAATACTCTCAGGCTGATGGCTACCTCCGGCGACTATGATCGGCTTCTATCCATGATTAGAGAGTCTTTCACCGAATTTCGTTATGACGACTTCCCGCAACTTGAAGGCCATTATCATGATGTCCTTGCTGTGATCTGCGGTCTGCTTTCCGATATTGTCACTGACAGTTCTTTCCGTCCCGGCGTGGTGGAATGGTTGTTGGCTACGGGAAAGGGTGATTTGCGGATCGTCTTCAATCTTCGNGGGTCGGCTGAGGAAGCTGCCGGAAAAATCACTCTTAAGCCTGAAGTGCCTGTCTCCTCTGTCGGTGTCAGCTTTTCTGCCTTCGACCGTCGCATAGACCGCTGGTGTCCTCTTTTTATCAAAACGAATTAACCCCACAACAACCCTGACGATGAATAGGAATCTTACTTATCTTCTTTCCGCCGCAATGCTCTGTGCTCCTTGTGCTCTCGCTGCCGATACCACTCCGGAGGGTGGCATATCCACAGCCCTTCTCGAGCAACTGCNTGCTGATTATACCCCTTCTGCCTCCGACATCGCCCTGCGCAACGCGGTGGCAAACGTGGGCCTTGACAAGGTGGCTTTCTCTAAAGAGAAGAGCAACGGTTTCGACACTCATTTCTCTCATCGTGTCCGAAGCAANGGTATCACCGACCAGAAGCAAAGCGGCCGATGCTGGCTCTTCACCGGCCTCAACGTATTGCGCTCGCAGATGATGGCCGCTCATGATCTACCCGAACTTGAACTTTCACAGTCCTACAATTTCTTCTACGACCAGCTTGAGAAGAGCAACCTTTTCCTTCAGGCTATCATTGACACTTCATCTCTTCCTGCCGACAATAGGGAAGTGGAGTGGCTCTTTCGCAATCCTTTGAGCGATGGCGGTCAATACACCGGGCTTGCTGATAATATCTCGAAGTATGGTGTGGTGCCGGCCTCTGTTATGCAGGATTCCTTCAGTGCTGCTTCCACTTCGCGCATGAATCAGCTCCTCTCCCGCAAGTTGCGCGAGGATGCGCTCGCTCTCCGGAGTCTGGCTGCCAAGGGTGTCTCTGCCGAGACTCTGGCTACTTCCAAGGATGCTATGCTCGCTGATGTATATCGTCTGCTCGCCGTCTCTCTTGGCGTGCCGCCTTCCTCTTTTGAGTGGACCCGTCTTGACAGCAAGGGGAATGTAGTGAGCAGAAAGACATATACCCCTCAGGAGTTTTATGCCGAATTTGCAGGCAATGATCTCAAGAATGATTANGTGATGCTTATGAACGACCCGTCGCGTCCCTACTGGAAACTTTACGAAATCGACTATGATCGCCATACATACGATGGCCGCAACTGGACCTACGTCAACCTCCCTGTGGAGGAGATCAAGAAGATGGCGATAGAGTCGATCAAGGACAGCACGATGATGTATTTTTCTTGCGATGTGGGTAAGTATCTCGACCGTGACAACGGTGTGCTCGACTCTGACCGTTTTGATTATGAAGCTGCCACCGGAGTCTCGTTCGGTATGGACAAGGCCGATCGTATCCGCACTTTTGATTCAGCCTCCTCTCACGCGATGACTCTCGTGGCTGTCGACCTTGATGAGAAGGGTAATCCCCGTAAGTGGATGGTGGAGAATAGTTGGGGTCCGGGTGCAAATGAGGGCCATCTCATAATGACAGATCCGTGGTTTGACGAATATATGTTCCGTCTCGTGGTCAATAAAAAATATGCTCCGAAGAAGGTACTTGACGTTTTACGTCAGTCTCCCGAAAAACTCCCGGCTTGGGATCCCATGTTCGGAGCTGATGAATAATCCGATATAAGCAGCTACTTATGTAGCTGCCTAAAACAGCTTTCGAAGTAAGATAGACTCCATCTTAATAACCATATTACTTAAGAACTCAAATTTTTATGAGACAATATATGACCGCACTCGCCATGCTTTCAATCCCGGCTGTCCTTTGGGCGCAGGATGCCCTCGGCGAGGAGCAGAAACCGACCGAAATACTCAAGATCGACGTCATGACCCGTGTCGACTGGCAGCTTGATAACGTCGATTCCCATACTGTCAATTCCAACACCGGATTCGAGGCTAAATACCTCGGTTTCCGTATAGATGGAATTATCACCGACGGCCTCACTTATTCTTGGCGTCAGAGACTTAACAAAGCTCATTCCGACGGAGCTTTCCTTAATGCCACTGACTGGATCTACCTTAACTATGCTGTCGACGGTTGGAATTTTCAGGCCGGCAAGGAGGTNGTGGCGATCGGAGGATGGGAGTATGATCGCCACCCGATCGATGTGCTCGGAGGCTCTGTCTTCTGGAACAATATTCCCTGCTATGATCTCGGGGTGTCTGTGGGATATAATCTCACTTCCTCCGACTGTCTCACACTACAGGCCACTCAATCTCCGTTCTTTACAAAGGAGAATCGCAATCTCTATGCCTACAACCTTATGTGGAGCGCGTCTCACGGAGTGTTTCATCCCCTCTGGTCGGCCAACATGGTGGAATATGACAAGGGAAAATATATATCTTATCTTGCCCTTGGCAACCGTTTCGATGTGGAGAATGTGTCGCTTGAACTCGACTTCATGAACCGCGCAGCCTCCGGACAGACCTATTTCTTCAAAGACTGCTCCGTCATGGCGGAATTAGGCTGGCGTCCCGATCCCCGTTGGCGTATCCACGGCAAATACACGTATGATGTCAATCGTACGCATAAGAACGCTGACTACGCCGTCACTCCGGGCACCGAACTCTCTATGATCGGAGGTGGTGTGGAGTTTTATCCATTACGCCTGAAACGCACTGACCTGCGTCTGCATGCAGCCTGTTATTACTCCTGGGGCACTAATGCCAACACTGCCGACCTCATGCAGGATAAGACCGTTTTCTTCAACGTGGGTCTAACTTGGCACATGAATGTTTTTACCCTTAAGAAATAATTTGATTTTTTTTTACTAACCTTTACATCAGAAAATGGAACAATCTTTAGATCCTATAGATCCGGTTGATCCGATCGAGCAAAATGCAACGCAATCCGAGGCTGCCCCGGCAGGAAAGGCCAAGCCATCCTTCCTCTCCAAATGGTCGGGCGTAATCTGCCTTCTGGTGGTGTTTGGAATATTCTATTTCCTCGGTCAGGTGATGGGTATGGCCAATATGCTAAAGACCCTTATGTTCACCGCCCACGATCTCCTTCTCAACACCGTGTTCTATCTTATGGCTGTTTGTGTGCTTACCGGTGCGATCGGCCATATCTTTGTGGAGTTTGGTGTTGTAAAACTCCTCGAACGTATACTCCGTCCGCTAATGAAACCCCTCTTTAATCTGCCGGGTGTGGCCTCGTTAGGTGCGGTTATGACGTTCCTCTCTGACAATCCGGCTATCATCTCTCTTGCCCAAGACAAGCGTTTTTCCTCCTATTTTAAGAAATTCCAGCTGATCTCACTTACTAATTTCGGCACTGCTTTCGGTATGGGTCTTCTGGTGATGGTGTTTATGGTCGGTATGGGTTATTCCTGGGAACCTCTCGTCGGTTTTGTGGGAGCATTCTTCGGATGTGTTTGTTCCACAAGAATAATGCAATATTTTGTCATCAAGAACTATCCCCATTATGCCACTGAAAATGTAGTCGAACAGTCAGTGTCCATAGAGGAGGAAGAAAAACAGAATAAAGAAAACAAGTCTCTCTTCGTCCGTATCCTCAACGGTCTGCTCGATGGAGGCCGTAGTGGTGTAGATGTCGGCCTGGCAATCATCCCCGGTGTGCTTGTCATCTCCACTCTCGTCATGATTCTCACATTCGGTCCCTCGGCATCCGGTGAATATACCGGGGCTGCCTACGAAGGAGTAGAGTTTCTTCCTTGGCTGGCTCAGAAAGTTGATTTTATATTTGAATGGCTGTTCGGATTCCATGATCCTCATCTGGTAGCCTTCCCGATCACCTCACTCGGTGCTGTCGGGGCAGCCCTCAGTCTGGTGCCTAACTTTATCGACAAAGGATGGATTGATGGTAACGCAATTGCGGTATTCACAGCAATCGGCATGTGCTGGAGCGGATACCTTTCCACACACACAGCCATGCTCGACTCCCTCGGCTATCGCGAACTCACATCCAAAGCTATTCTCGCCCATACCATCGGCGGTATCTTCGCAGCCATAGTGGCCCATATTCTCTATCTCCTTGTGACGATCCTCTTCTGATATGGCGCACTTATGTCGATGGAGACTCTCCGCTGTCAGAAATTTTCAACCAATATAGAAACTCAGCGGCTGAAGAGCCTCTATTGAAAAATAGAAGATAACGAATCTCCCGTATTATCAGCCTTCCCGACGATATTTCCCGTCGGGAAGGCTTTTATTACACCCTCTCCTGATGCTCGGACAGAGCATCGGGTGAGAGTGGTCCGCCCGGTCTGACCGATACTTCAGGTTCTAATTTTATGAAAATTTGGTTAAAATGAAATTATATTATATCTTTGCGTCCATAATCCGCTCGGCCTTTTGTGGATGTAGCCGATGTTTGGGATTATCCTCTTTCGGGAGGCTTAATGTTTCTTATTCACCCATATCTATACTGAAGTGAGAAAGCTGTCTTCTTTCATTATTCTTCTTGTTATTGCGCTTCCGGCTATGGCTGTAAGAATGTCTTCAGAACAGCGATCTGTTCTGAAAACTCAAATTGACAAGGAGCTCGCCGGTATTTCAACAGCGNCTGATTCCCTCCCTCTCCTTTATGACCTCTATGACCTTTCTACTCGGGCTGACCAGCGCAGGATTGCCTGGGATATCCTTCATACAGCCCAACGTGCCGGCGATAATGAGGCGATCATGGATATGTGTCGTCAGCTCGCTTCTTTGAATATAAAGTCTGATTCCGTGCTCAACGTCCTCAATGACATAAACTCTAAGTTGCCGGAAAACGAAATGCAGCGAGGCACAGATCTCTTTATCGCTATCAAGAAGGCTACTCATAATGTGATGTATCTCCCGGAGGAGGAGCGGCAGAGGGAGTTGACTCGTATACTTGCAAAACGTAATGGNAAGAAGGAAAATACTTACGATGATATTAAGGAGCTTTATACGCTCGCGCTCTATCTCGGTGGCAACTCCAAGGGTGGAATGTATAAGGACTATGTGAAGCGTCTTGATGAGGAAATTCAGCAACTTCCGGAAAGAAACCTCTCGATACGAAATCTTTTCTACACCTCTTCTGCCATCTTCTACTCCAATAATATGGAGTACGATAATGCAATTAAATCCGATAAGAAGTTGCTGGCAAGTGTTGATAGTCTGGAAAACCGCTACCGCCGTGGTGGCCGAAAATATCGTAATTTCGATATTACACGCTACACTGCCTATCGCCGAATAATAAGTAATTACTATGCTCTCCCGGTGTCCGCTGTCGATAGTCTCTACCATCTGGCTATAGAGCTGGTGCATACCAATCCTGATGTGGCTGCCGAGCATGAGCGTAATCCTCTCTTGCGTGTCAACTGGCTTATGGCTCATAAGGAATACGCTCAGGCAAAACCGCTTATCAAGCAAGTCCTGAAGCTTGAGAGCGATGATAATAATATCGGCTCACGTATAAAGCTGCTACGAATGTTGAAGGAAGCTGCCATTGCCACCGGTGATGATGCCACTCTCCTTGAGTGTCTCAAGGAATATAACGACCAGCTTGAGGAGTATTTCCGACTCAATGCCGAAGGCACGTATCGCGAACTTCAGGTNAGATATGACGTCAATGAGCTCCGTCAGCAGAATCATCAGCTTGATATTCAGAAACGCGAGCTTGTGATGCGCACCGATCGCCAGATTATCCTTATTTCGGTCATTGCGGCCTGCATCCTTCTCTTCATTGTCATCATGCTTCAACGCAGATACGCCAACCTCAAACTTAAGTGTCGTGACCTTGAGGAGAAACTCGACATGGCCGGTGTGGCCGATAAGTCGCTGCGCGACATTCCGAACAAAAAGTAAGCTCATATCTATATGAACACGGAGGAGAAGGCTTTAATAACTTCTCCTCCATTCGTTCCTCCCTCCTGACTATTTTTTTACAACCTCTAATCCCTCCCGCTTATGAGAAGCTTTTACTCTCTGCTACTCCTCACTGCCGCAGCTTTTCCGGTTGATGCAGCTACATTAAAAATTATGTCCTGCGAAAATCCGGATGTCAGTTCCTCATCGGAGAAGACAGACTCCATATCTTCCGACTCCTCTACTGATTTGCAAGAGATAGTGGTGCAAGGGCGCACGCAGCGCGTCATAAAGTATGGGGTGGAATATATACCCGACAAAGCGACTAAACGCAACTCTCTTAATGCCTTCAGTCTGCTTGATAAGATGAAGATTCCTCAACTCTATGTTGATCCTTTCGATATGTCGGTCAAGACTATGAATCGTGAGGAGGTGTCTTTCTTTATCGATTATATGCCGGCTCAGGGAGATATGCTTTCTAATCTCCGTCCGGAGGATGTGTTGCGTGTCGAAGTGCTTGACTATCCTCAGGATCCCCGCTTCAACAGTGCGTCGCACGTAGTCAATTTCATTATGCAGAAATACGAATGGGGTGGATATACACGTCTTGGTTTTAACACTCATTTTCTTGCTGATAATGATTTCTCAACCGACGTCTTCTCCAGGTTCGTTTATAAGAAGATGACCTTCGATGCCAATGTGAGCGGCGGCTACAATTTCCTTAATCGAAATCCCTACTCCACAGTCTCCACTTATCGCGATCTGGATTTTCTCGGACGTCATTACGATGAAATCGTCCGGAGTTCCGCCACTGATTATGTGAAAAATAGACTGAATGCCCAGTCTGCTCTCCTTAGGGCTGTGTGGCAGACCAATACTTCCTACGTGCAACATCAGGTGAGTTTCAATCGGGTTGCACAACCGGTTCAGAACAGTGCCGCCCACGTCAGTTTCTCTATTCCTGATCTTGAGGACACTCGGTCTGCCNCTCTCTCTTCCAACCAGTCTCTCACTCCTTCTCTCTCAGGCTACTATTGGTTTCAGCTGCCACGTCAGAATTATCTCGTTGCCTCATGGTCTTTCTCTTACGGAGCTTCGAAGAAAAACTCGGAGTATACAGTGGCCGATCTTGCTCCGATAATCAATAATACGCGTGAGAAGGTGTATTCTCCTAATGCGACTGTGACATATTCGAAAGTATTTCCCCGCAACAATACTTTCCGCACGTCTCTCATGACTTATTCCAGCGTCTATCATACCGATTATACCGGTTCCAATGTCCAGACTCAGCATATCCTTTCAAACGAGAATATGCTCTTTCTGGAGTATTTCAAGAATTGGGCGTCAGGTCTAAATCTCTATAGCCGTGTGGGTGTGTCCTACGTTGTAGGGCGTATCAACGGTGTCAATACCCTCGAGGAATGGAATCCACGTCTGGGTATGCAACTCAACTACAGGATCAACGACAAGCATTCCGCATCTATCGACGGATGGTGGGGAAATTCCCATCCCGACCCGGCCACCGCGTCCGAGGCTCTCGTGCAGAGTAATGAACTATTGTGGCTTCAGGGTAATCCTGATCTGCGCAACACTCTCTTCGCTTCCGCCAATGCCGGATATACTTTCATCCCTACCAACCACTTTTCCCTCTCCGCCACATTATCATACGAGGGCAATCCACATAAGCAATCTTACCTTTACTATACTCTCCCCGGTANGGACGGATTGATAAGGAAATCTATCAACAGTGGTTCGGCCAACGACTATCGTCTGCGGGTTTCCGCCACTCTCCGTCTTCTTGATAATGCTCTCACTATTCAGGGGTCAGGCTTAGCCGATCGTATCGTCTTGACCGGGATAGACAAGAGGTCTCTTAATTCATTCTACGGTTCTGTCAACGCCCAGTATATGCGCGACAATTGGTCGGTGTCGCTTTACTACCAGTCCCCCTCACGCAGTCTCGGAGCCTGGTCAAACGGATATTTGACAAAATTCCGTGCCTCTTATGGTGCGTCTTTCTCCTTCACGGCGGGCGATTTCAAGACCTCACTAAATTTCAATAACTGGTTCCGCCATAATTATTTCAGCACCGTTGAATTTAATTCCCCGTATTTCTCCACATCCTCTCAGGAGTGGGCTTCCAATCTTTCCCGTATCGTATATGTCAGTCTTGCGTATACATTCTCTTACGGTAAGAAAATAAACCACGGAGGCGAAGCCTCCGGAGGTGGTGGAGTCGGGTCTGCCGTTCTACAGTAAGAATTGCATCCCTCACGCCACTTCGATTGTTAGAGAAGACTGTATATAATTTTCAAGACCGCCATCCCTCAATCGCGGGGGGATAGCGGTCTTTCTTTATTTGTCGGACTTTCTTTTGTCTGTTTAGTGATTATATCGTTTAATTTTTCTTAGCGTACTTATACNCCGGGATATAGAATCAAAGGGCACGCTCCACCATGTCGCAAAGGTCTGACAACTTCTTATTGCCGGCCTCACGCATGAGTTCCTGATTCTCCTTAAACAGAATCCAGGTAGGATATTCCTCAAGCTTATACTTCATCTTTATCTCTCCATTGTGCGAGCCGTCAGCACGTACTATATGAAGTCGGTCGCCATATTTTCCCTTGAGTTCCTCAGTGAGATACTTCACTTCCACCGCATCTTGTTCTCCGGCGTGCATAAACACCACAAGTGTAGGCACGGTCTCACGCAATGTCCTTTCAAATCTGTTCATAATCTTTTGTTTTTATATTGTCGTATTTAAATTGTCATATTAATATAGTAGAGATAAAAATCAAGAAACGTCAAAATGTCCCCTAATTTTACCTATATAACGCCGCCTCCTCCAAATGAGTTTAGAACCGGTAATAAATCCTCTATGTCCGCTTTGGTTATGCCGCTTGGGCAACATTCTCATTGCAGCCTCCTTGTACGGACATGGCGTGCCATGTCTGCATTGTAAATGCCGCATCCAACGGCATAAGGAAATTGACCGGAAGAGAACCCCCATCGGCTCCATATTTTTTGTATAGGGATCCTCCGTGTCAGCTTATTGCAGCCTCCNTGTACGGACATGGCGTGCCATGTCTGCATTGTAAATGCCGCATCCAACGGCATAAGGAAATTGANCGGNAGAGAGAGCCCCCACCGAGGCCATATTTCATAATCTGGTATAGGTAATCNTCCCTGTCAGCTACNGCAGATCCAGCATATTGAACAATAATANCGACNTCCACGTTTCAATTCCAAAAGACTAAATACNTTTAGTCTGAGACACCACTTAAAAACTATAAAAAACACACGATTATGTTTAGAGAACTTATTATTGCCGGTTGTGGNGGATTTGTCGGCACGGCGGGNCGTTATCTTGTAGGAAAATGGTCATCGGCAATGTGGCACGGTTCCTTCCCCATGGGCACATTCCTCGTCAATATCATCGGTTGCTTCATCATAGGTCTGTTCTTCGGACTTCTTGAGCACGCAAAGGTCATGACACCCAGTCAGAACGTGCTTCTNATCACAGGTTTCTGTGGAGGTTTCACCACNTTCTCCTCTTTTGCCGACGACATGTGGGTACTTGGTTCTAAAGGCGACTGGGGCACATTTGCTTTATACCTCGCNCTGAGCGTTGTCTTCGGTATTCTCTGTGTTTGGGCAGGCAGAGCAATCATCCGCTAATTCACGNAAATTCTATACNTCGACAACCACACATAAGAATGGGGAGTCAAGCCGAAAACTTGACTCCCCATCTTTTCAATTGTCGGTTATTGAAAAATCACACTTATTTNATAATCTCAGCTACGTCTTCCGCNATCTGCGGAGCTGTCATACGATTGGCTTTAAGCAGNTCGCCATAGTTATAGCGGTCCACGAATTTCTTCTCCAATCCGTAGCAAGCCACTTTCATGCCNGACGGCCCATAGTAGCGGGCCACTTTCTCTCCGAACCCGCCGTCAAGCACTCCGTCTTCAATGGTGACTATAAGCTTGTGGTCGGCACGCAGACTCTCAAGCATCTCTGTGTCCAGNCCGCTGAGATAGCGTGGATTGATAATAGTGGCATCGATACCTNTCTTAGTAAGCTCGGCAGCCGCCTCNTCTGCAAGGGGATAGAATGTGCCGGCTCCGATGATTGCNACATCTTTCCCTTTATGGGTCATGGCGAAGCGATTGAGTTCTGACCAGTCGGTCTGAACAGGTTCGGAGGAGTGGNGCGGTTTGCCGCCGGGCACTCTCACCGCTACGGGGTGAGCGGTCTGATTCATAGCCCAGCGAAGCATGGAGAGATATTCCTCTACTGTGGTAGGAGCAAGGAATACCCATCCCGGTATGTTGGAGACGAGGGCTATATCAAACCATCCGAGATGGGTCACATCATTCATGCCCAGAACGGTGCCATAGAAGATATTGAGCACCACAGGCATATTGTTGATAGATATGTCTTGCGACAGCTGGTCGTAGGCTCGTTGCAGGAACGAACTTACAACCCCGAAACAAGGACGTCCTCCAGCTTTGGCTATGCCGGAGGCCATGGCGGCTGCTTCCTGTTCGGCGATNCCGACGTCAATAAACTGCTTGCCGGCCTCTTTACGCAGTTCGGGAGTGAAACCGAGTACACCGGGGGTGCCGNCTGTGAGTACACATTTCTTGGGGTCGGCTTTCATCTCAGCCAGCATCTCGCGAGTGAAGATCGTGCTGTAGTTTTCAGNATCTGATTCATTCTTCAGCTTGCCGGTCTTNAGATNGAAGGGCATNGACCAGTGGAAGGCCTCTTTATTTTCTTCTGCNGGCACGAAGCCAAGACCTTTTTCAGTGTGGATATGCACCACCACGGGATGATTGATATCTTTGACTGCGCGGAAGGCTTCTATCAGAGATTTGAGATCGTTGCCCTGACCTACATAAATGTAGTCATAGCCCAAGGNTTTGAAGTAATTGTCGTCGGCTGTGCCNTCGGTGGCGCGAAGCTTTGCCAGTCCTTCATAAAGACCGCCATGGTTCTCGGCTATCGACATCTCGTTGTCGTTGACCACCACGATAAAGTTGCTGCCTAAAGTGGCTCCTTCGTCAAGACCTTCGAAGGCTTCACCCCCGCTCAACGATCCGTCGCCCACAACAGCTATNACGNTATATTTCTCTCCCTGAAGGTCGCGCCCCTTCGCGATGCCGCCGGCCAGGGACACGGCTGTGGAGGTGTGGCCTAATGTGAAGAGATCATATTCCGACTCCTGGGGAGCNGAATATCCTGTCACATCATCATAATGTGCCGGGTCAAGAAATGCTCCGATTCGGCCGGTGAGCATCTTGTGGATATAGGTCTGGTGGGAGACNTCGTAGACGATTTTGTCCTTCGGTGTGTCAAACACGTAGTGNAGGGCCAACGTGGCTTCCACCATACCTAANTTCGGACCGACATGGCCGCCGTGGGCCGACAATTTCTGCAGAAATACTTCGCGCAACTGTGTGCACAGATCTTTAAGTTCNTCAATATCATGCCCGCGAAAATCAGCNGGCGACTTGATATCTGATATTTTCATAACGTTTTATTTTAAAGTGGCTTTAGATGTCACACCTATAAAACATCTNTTACCCGCGTTCCGGTTCANTGATTCTTATCAGCTCTGAGACGGAGTATATATTTCATCGGATGTGCCGGCACACGATATTGCGGAAGNGTGGCCACATCTTCCCCGCAACTTCCGTTGCCTACACCCCTTGTGTAGGCATCGATATGAAGCACAGTGTAGGGNAGAGGNGCAAGTTCCCACTGATGGCGNNCCTCCATCTTTTGNGCATCGGTGTTGCGGGAGGCGCAGAAGGAGGGTNGTCCGTCGGCTTCTATCGTCAGACTGTAGCCTGATGTAGGATCGCTGAATGTCACCTCTCGCAAAGCCTGTCTCTCTCCGTTTGACTGAGGTTTTATGTATGCTTCCCCCATCTCGTCTACAGTGGTGGAGTATCTTCCNGCCGTGACNCCGTCGCGTCTGTCGATGGTATTCTCCCAGGGACCGAGTGCGTAATAATCCACCTTATTGAGTGTCGGNTCTAAACCCATGACGAGTCCGGCACGCCTCAGATCNCCGCTCTTGGGGANAAAGCTGGCTTCGATATCCACAGTGGCATCGGGATAGAAGATGTAATCTATTCCTGATGTGCATAGATCGCCATCGCGNAGGGTGCTGACAATGACGCCTCCGTTGCCGGCCATGCTATAGGTGATTTTGCCGGTGGGCTGTAGGCCGTCGGACGTGTCGGTGAATGTATCATTCTCTATCCAGCGATGGTTGGAGAATATCGGTCCTTGATTCTCTTTTATCACCTCTCGACCATGCAGTGAGAGTGTGTGGAGCCGGCCGGTAGTTTTGTCGAATGAGGCTGCGAGTTCTTCTCCGTCCACTCTCAAGGTTTCTGCTGTCTCACTGACCTGCATTTGCTTGCCGGCAGGATTTATCTTGTCGAGCCGGCGCGGGCCGTTGAGGGGAAGTTGAAAACGCGCCACTTGATGGCTGGCGTCAGCCCAGGGGGTAGCTTCTCTTTCGGTGATTGCAAGAGTGAGGAGCAGCTCGCTCTCTTTCGGAGCCTCGGCCGTGGGAAGCGGAATACTTACGACAGCTGTCTCACCCGGCGCGGTAGAGGGAATCGCTGTGGCTCCGGAGGAGAAGCTGTAGCCATCGGCGAGCAGTTCATATTGCAGAAGATAGCGGTCGAGATTGTTGAAGGTGTAGCCGTTGTGCAGCTTTATATTCATCTCCTTATTGATTGCAGACCCTTCGGTCAACTCCGGCTTTACGTAGGCGTATGCACCCTTCACTTCGGCAAGTTTCGCACTCTCTTCGTGGGAGGGTAGCAACAGACCGTTGCAACAGAAATTGCCTTGATGAGGCCCCGGATAGTCATAGCCTGTCGTGATGACCTTCCGGCCTTCCTTCAGCTGCGCGGGGTCGTAAATGGCCTGGTCGGCCCAGTCCCAGATGCATGCTCCGACAGTGGAGGTGGAGTTTTCGATTATATCCCAATATTCACGCAGATTCCCGGTGGCATTCCCCATGGAATGTGCATACTCACAGATAAAGAGAGGTTTGTCAAGTCCGGATGTGTTTTGTTTCATCCACTCTATACCGGGATACATTGTGCCGTAGAAATCGGAATAAAGTTCTCCGCCGTAGGGCCGGTCGAGGTGTGCCCCCTCATAATGCACCGGGCGGGTGGGGTCGAGTCGCTTGGCAGTCTCGTAGCAGGAGGCGAAGTTACTTCCTTTTCCGGCCTCATTGCCAAGACTCCAGATGATGACGCTCGGATGATTGATGTCGCGCTTCACAAGGCTCTCTATGCGGTCGTTGAAGGCGGGTATCCAGGAGGGCATGTCGCTTATCGACTGATTGGCATGGTCTTCGAGGTCGGCTTCATCCACGCAATACAGACCCATGACGTCAAACATCGAATACATCTTTTCGTTATTGGGATAATGCGATGTGCGTATTGTGTTGATGTTGTTCCGCTTCATAAGCACTACGTCGTTGAGCATCTCTTCCGTGGTGACCGCGCGCCCATGCAGCGGGGAGGTATCATGGCGGTTCACACCCTTTAGCAATACTTTCTTTCCGTTGACCAGAAGTCTGTCGCCTTCTATTTTTACATCGCGGAGTCCGCAGAGTGTGGAGAAGGCCATCTCTTCATTACCCTCGTCATCAAGCTGCACCACGATTACACGATAAAGGTCAGGACGCTCGGCGCTCCACATTTGGGGCGAATCTATATTGAAACTCACCGCCGTGGCTTCCTTCGGCGAGAAGGGTAGTGTTGTGTCGGAGATGTGTTTGCCTGAGGGATCTTCAAGACTGACCTTAAGACGCTTGCCCGACGAGGAGTCGGAAGAGGGGTCATTCATCGGTTCGAGAGAGAGTCTCAGGGTGGCCCGCTGATAGTCGGGGGTGAATACAGTCTCTATTTTATGATTTCTGATTGCCGACAGGGGGATGCTCGACAACCATACGTCGCGGAAGATACCACTCATTCTGAACATATCCTGACATTCCAGATAGCTGCCGTCGCTCCAGCGCATCACTTCTACGGCAATTGTATTCTCTCCGGGATGCAGCAGCGGAGTTATATCGAATTCCGACACATTGTTGGAACCCTGCGTGTAGCCGGCGAACAGGCCGTTGATCCATACTGAGGCTGCCGAATATATTCCTCCGAAGTGGAGTATTGTGCGTCGGCCGTCCCAGTCGGAGGGCAAGTCGAAGGTACGCCGGTAGCTCCCCACCGGATTGACGTCATAATTCTCGCCATTGTCGTTGAAGCCCGGACGAGGACGGATGAAGGGTGGAGTGTTATCGTGCGGATACTCCACATTACAATATATAGGAGTGCCGTAGCCCTCCATTTCCCAATTTGAGGGAACTGCTATCGAGTCCCATTCCGAATCGTCAAATTCGGATTTCATGAATTCAAGTGGTCGCTTTTCCGGCGAGCCGGAATATCTGAATTTCCAATGACCGTTAAGATTAATTCTGCGGCTCGATTCAGGTTCGCTCCATGGCCTGTGCCAAAAGGCGGTGTCGTTTCTCATTTCGGCGGTGTCTGCGTAGGGCATATAGGTGGCTACACTCGATAATCGGCCGATACGGAATATGGTCTCATCTTCCCAGTAAGCTCGTGATGACTCTCCGTACATGGCTGTCGGCAGCAATGCCACTGCGCCCAGTGCAGGGAGAAGTATATTTAGGGTCTTCATGATTTGTCGTTAAGTAGCTAAGAACAATTAATAATATGATAGATGCGCGATAATTCTGCGTCAGGTTGACCGGGAGTTTCCGGTTCCATCGTTGTCAGGAGTGTGGTCTGTACTTACAGTCGGCTGTCATCTGGCGTCGCGGCTCACGGATCACATCGGTATATATCTCAAAAATGGCATTAAGATTGTAGCTGCAGTTTTCAAGAGTAGGCGTCATGGCCTTCATTTCCACGAGCATCCCGGCATATTTTTCGGTGATATAGGTGTCGTTGATAAGATTGATCACCTTTAGAAGTTCCTGAAAAGCCGGGGCCGACTGCTTTAGGACAATGATTTTCTTATAGCTCTCAAGCGTCACAATGATGAAATCTTTCACTGCCTCATTCGCCTCATTTATCCTCACAAAGCTGATAAAATCATCGCAACGCGGATTGGCTACGGGATACTCCGGAGAGGAGGGATCAGCAGACGTCGGGGTCGGTTCCGGAGTCTCGGTTCCGTTGGCTCTTCTCAGCTTATCCAGGAATTGGAAGATAGAGTTGTCAATGAGGATATCGCTACATGTGATCTTATCAGTGAGGTAAAGGCCGTCGAGCGATTTCACCCTACTCAGCGCCACATACAGCTGACCGGGAGCAAAGATATGACTGTTAAGATCGAGTATCACCTTGTCGTAGGTCTGTCCCTGCGACTTATGGATTGTGAATGCGTAAGCCGGTTTGACAGGGAATTGCTGCGTGCGTTGTATGAAAGGTGCCTTGCGTGTCAGTCGATGAGTCGTCGCGTCATATTCCATCTCGTAGCGATATTCTGTGATCTGGCTGTGTTTGTATTTGAATTCCGGATGAGGCACCTTGACATTCCTTCCTCCGTCGAGTCTCACGGTGAAATATTCTCCGTTGAAACTCTCCACCGTGCCGAAATCCCCGTTGTTATAATATCTCATCCCGTTCATCTTGCAGCTCTTTGTGAGCATCACGCGCGCACCGGGTTTGAATTTGAGAATACCCTCATACTGATTAGGCACCGACAGCGGTTCGATGTCATAATCACAAGGCAGTTGGGAATGTCGCAGACTTATGTGTGAATCTTTGCCTCGTAGTCTTATAAGGTAGCGGGCTTCCACACTCTGAGTCTCTCCCGGAAGCTGATCAAGACGTGACGCATTGACCGCGCTCACCTCCTCGTTGGAGGAGGCTATGTAGATGGCATCGTCAGGAAGTTGGTCGGTGACACGTGAATTGAGCCGGTCTACTATCTCCACCTTCTGCTCCGTGGACAGTGGCTCACGTAGAGAATCAAGGATAGCCGTGAAGTCGGGATCATTCTTCTGACGATACGAATAGGTGAGTTCAAAAAGACGTATATCATCAAGATTATCACGCACCACGTGGCTGTCGAAGAAATATATCCCTCCGTATTCATGTATGAGATAGTCATATACAGCCTCATCACTCACCACGGGAGGAAGCTGGAAGAGATCGCCCACCACCACTGTGGGAATACCGCCGAAGGGTAGATCCGTATGTCGGGCCATACGGCATATACGGTCCATCATCTCGAATGTATCGGAACGTATCATCGACACCTCATCAAATACGAGCATCGATACTCCCGACAATACCGCATTCATGGAGGCGGCCTTCATGGCCGAGATGTTTTCGGGATTCTGAAATCCTTCCTCCAGCTTGTCGAATGCCGACCAGAAGAAAGAGTGTAGGGTAGTGGCGTACTTATAGAGAGAGGCTGCAAGATTGGTGGGTGTCAGCACCTTGCATCCTTTCACATTTTCTTCTATCTGTCTGATCAGATAACTCTTGCCGCACCCGGCTTTGCCGTGTACGAAGATAAGCCCCTGCGGATCACCGCAGAGATAATCAAGCACATCCTGCTGCGTAGACGCGATAGAATCGGCCGGAGTCACGTTGCCCCCGGCCCCCATATTATTACCGGATGTCATACCGAAGGGGGAGGCATAAACTTACCGGGCGAGAGATACACCGTGCCGGGACCCGTCACACGCAACATGCTGAGCCCCTCCCCGCCGAGAAGATTCCCCAGCGACCAATTAGATCGGATTCTCCCTTCAGGAATGTCAAGCAACGCTATTATATGATTCTCATCTATCTCCACGCTCTCTCCTGCCTTCAGATTGATGGTGATCGGTGTGCCCTGAGTGTCAAGAAACACTGTGGATTCTCCGGATATCTTCTGCAAGAACAGTCCCATTCCTCCCGTAAGACCGGAAATAGAAAGCTTTGTAGTGATATCCACCTTATTATTGGAAGCCACATACACCCCGCGATGACAAATCATAGACTGTCTCGTAAGTTTAACCGGCAGCAGACCGAATTTACTGCCGATCACCACTTTCCGATCCATTCCCGTCACATTGAACAGCCGCAGGATAAAAAGAGACTCTCCCGAAAGCTTGGCTCCCAGTATTCGCCCGATGCCCCTCCCGTTGAAAGCCAGTTCCTTTTCCACACCTGACTCCAGATATATTACGGTACCCTTCTCCGCATAGAAATCCTCTCCTGGAGAGAGGGTCACCTCCAGATGCTGCACGAATTGACCGACAAGTTTACAGTTCATTGATTTTTATTGAAGTTGAAATTAAAACTCACTCCCGAATGTCTTCCGTCCGCAACGGCCGTAGACAAACCTCTCTAACGCAAAGTTACCACAGATCTTTGGATTTTCAAAATCGGCGTGGACTCAACCTCCCTCTTACACTCCTGAGAAGCTGAGAAAATAAATGACATCACTACTGTCCACTAAAAATGGATGTGGTTAAAATTAAGTAGCTAAGAACAATTAATAATATGATAGATGCGCGATAATTTTGAGTCAGGTTGGCCGCGGAGCGAAGGAGCTTAGCGAGCTAAGCNACTGAGAGACAAGGTCAAGATGNCCAAAATTAGCCNCATATATCATATTAAGATACNTTCAAAGCTACTGAGTTATTATATCGTTTAATTTTTCTTAGCTACTAAGCTACTTAATATTTAATATCGTTATGTGAGGAGCTGATAATAAGAGAGGAGGAGCGCCGCTCGGCGCCCCTCCCCGGATTCCACTATAAACTATATCTAACTAAACTGTACATGCACCGTGGTCTATTCTCCCGAACCTCAACCGGGTGCGTTCCCATATTGCTTTATGTACTCTTAAAACATCTGACAATGCGGATGGTTGGGTGCTTTATCCGAGTTTAAACTTTAACAACAGATGTTAACATTGCCTCCCTTCAAGTGTTAAACTTTTTTTAGAATCATATCGTTCTTTTGTTATG
The DNA here is from genome assembly GCA_014800515.1 of Bacteroidales bacterium. GTDB lineage: Bacteria > Bacteroidota > Bacteroidia > Bacteroidales > Muribaculaceae > Lepagella. The sequence goes on along the minus strand of JAAVFY010000014.1, from coordinate 16,483 downwards.
AGACTTGACGGAAGAAGACAGAGTTCAAATGTCGACGACAGGCGCGGTGCCGGTCGTGGCGGACGTATTGCCGGTATCGGTGGTATCGGCGGGTTGATTATCGCTGCCTTGGTGGTATGGCTTTCCGGCGGCAATCCTCTTAGTGTGATTCAGAGTGGCGGACTCCAGTCCATNCAGTCTACCACTCAGTCTGACTATCGTCCTACGGAGCACGAGGAGGAGTATGCGAACTTTGCCAAGACTATCCTTGCGGGCACTGAGGATGTGTGGACAAAGGAGTTTGAGAAGCGCGGACTCACTTACCGTCCGCCTAAGATGGTGCTTTTCACAGGGAGCGTGCAATCGGGCTGCGGGTCGGCTACTTCCTCAGTAGGGCCTTTCTATTGTCCGGCTGACGAGACCGTATATATTGACCTGTCGTTCTTCGACGAACTTGACAGGAAAATGGGAGCCGGTGGAGATTTTGCTCAGGCTTACGTGATAGCCCATGAGGTGGGTCATCATGTGCAGCATCTTCTTGGCGACCTTGACAAGAGCCAGTCTGCACAGCGTTCCCTATCGCAGACAGAGGCCAACAGAATGAGTGTGCGCACAGAGCTGCAGGCTGATTTCTATGCCGGAGTCTGGGCATATAATGATAATAAGATGTTCAATAGCCTCGAACCGGGCGACATTGAGGAAGGATTGAATGCAGCCTCGAAAATCGGCGATGACTACCTTCAGAAGAAAGCACAAGGATACGCGGTGCCGGAGAGTTTTAATCATGGCCGAAGCGACCAACGGGTGAGATGGCTTAAACTCGGGGCCTCCACCGGACAGTTGGAAAGAGGTGATACCTTCAGCCCTCCATACGATACGCTTTAGACCTCCGGCGGAATAATAACCCCTGAGACCATAAATGAAAAAATAATGAAGATGGATCAATAGTAAAACCGTCCGAAAAGAGCCGACCAAACATAAAAGGTCGGCTCTTTTCGGACGGTTCGTTTATATAGCGAAACTATAGTGACCGAAGAGGATTGACTCCTGCAAATTGAGTTATAATAATAATTTTATATAGACCCGAAAATTTTTATCTGGCAGCATATATATAATATTATTATTTACATTGAATATATGGTTTAATGGCATCAGTGCTCCATGCGTAGTTAAGATTCGCTTGTGAGCCATCTGCAAAAGAACCGGATGTTATCCCGACTACTTCTCCATATTCATTGATTAAGGCTCCGCCACTGCTGCCATGATCAATAAGGGCCGAGATTTGCATAAGATTCTTGTCACGCCATTGGGACACTTCTCCAGACGAAAATGTATTTTCGAGACCACGGGGACTTCCTATTGCATATACTTTCTCGCCAACTTGCGGCTTGTATTTAGCAATCGGTATGTAGTTAGTATTGGAACAACCAACTCTAAATAGAATGAAGTCCTCATCAGCATCACTATGGATTACTTCTGCTACCTTATAAATTTCATCGCTATCAGCAAGTTTGATTTGCTCAGCTCCAATATTTGTTCCTTGAAACACATGATAGTTGCTTACTGCTAATCCATCGGAGTTGATGAAGAACCCGGAACCTTGATAGCCATTATAACCATCGGATGTAAACACCATAAATACAGCAGTATTATACTTAGCGAAGATTTTAGAACCGTCAAGTTTGTTCTTATCTCCCCGATTATTTGAAACAGTAACATTCAAATTGCGTTGACTGCCACGAGTCACGTTTGACTGTTGTGTATTGTTCATTTCGGAATTACCAGAATGAGAACTCATCTGTGGTTTGTTGTGTCCTGACTTATGGGCGCATGACACAATGCACAAACTTGTAAGTATCGCAATTATTAGGTTACTTGTTTTCATTTGTAGATTCAAAGATGTTCTTAGGTAGAATGTGTATAAGGAAACGTTGATTCTCTGTTTCAACAGGCTCTCGCATAGAGTGCGTATCAAGTTTACCATCACCGCTACCGGAGATCAAAATTTCACAATTATTACCAAAATTGATCCCTCGATCATCAACCCAAAATCGCATAAGAGCAAGAGCACGCTGATAACTCAATTCATAGTTATAAGTGAAGTTATCTTTGGAAGCTTGACCTTCCACTATTAATACGTATTGATTCTCTTTATGATTATTAAGGAAGTCTCTGATTTCCTTACCTGCATTGGCGAGTTTATTAAGCTGGTCTTCCTTATCAGATGCTATAATAGTATTTAAGTCAGATTTCCCTGCCGGATAACGTACCTGAATGTTAAGAACGTATTTCTTATACTCAGGACGGTATTCAAAATAATCTTTGCTTAGATCCTTTGTTGACTCTTCGACTTTTTTTATCTCTTGAAGTTGAGCTTCTGTCGCCTCCATTCGCTTGTGAAGTAGGACAATGACAAGAATGAACAGTACCAACATAACGAAAAAGAGGCTCGTCATGAGGTCTGAATAACTTGTCCAAAAGAAAGATTCTTTTTTCTGTGCCATTGTCTTCGTTTTTATTTAACCGAGTCAGCATTAGCAATGTTGTCAACTTTTGAAACAACGGTATCTGTCACAACCGGTGCAGGAACAGGAGCAACTTGAACATTTTCAAGATAAGTAGGTTGTGATTGAACTGATGTCTCCTTAGGCAAGAAGTAAACTACAACATTAAAGACACAAGCCGCCGCAATTATTATAAGAGCCGATATTGCAGTCCATTTCATCCAAGATGGCATGGAGGGACCAGCAAATACAGTTCCTCCATCACTACCAAGTCGAGCTGTCACTTTAGCAGTCTGCATGGATTGGTTTAGTGCAATAGAAATATCAGATGCTAACTTAGCATTAGATTTTTCCACCTTATCAATCAACTTATCCAAGCGAACAGGGATAGATGAAATTTCTTCAAGTTGCTTTGCCAATTGAGGCATATGAGACAGTTGAGCACTGAACTGAGCGTTCATCTGAGTCATAAATTTCTCAAAAGAATCTTTCTCGTCTTCAAGTATCTTCTTAAAATGCTCGCTTTGCTCTACAAAACGTTTTTGCATTTCGTTGACATTTTCAGAAGTGGATTCTTTGATTTTCTTCAGAGCATCCTGAAGTGTATTATCTGCATCAGCGGTGGTCTTTGATATTTCACTCTTATGACGGCGGAAGAAATCTCTAATTTCTTCAAGAACATGCAGTCTGTCAGCCTGTTCCCCAAACTGGTTCTCAAATCTATGAATTGCATCTGTATAGCCTTCAATATCATTAAGATATTCATTGAAAGCTTCCAGTTTGTCAGTACACTCTTTGAGTTCTTGAAGCACGCGTACATTTGCCTTTGCCATCTTCATAACATCCATGTCATGAACGGCTTTGATTATATCAGCTTGTATTGCGTATGATTGGTTAACAGCATTTAGAGCGTTACCAAGATTGGAAGTATTCTCCTTAAAGGTATTGTTAAACTTATTCAGATTCTTGACAAGATTATTCAATGCTTGAGATGTATCTGACGGCAATTCTGGCAACAGTTCCGATTGCATCCATGCAAGAAAGGAGTTTTTGCCATTCTCTTCCTTCAGTTTACACCGCTTAAACAAGAGAGAATTTGCAGTTGTTAGCAAGATGCCAATAATTGAGGCAAGCATAGCCCAAGCTACACCACTAAGTAAAGCATTGATACCTAATGCAGCATTCTCTGAAGCAACATTTATAACTCCGCCAGAGCTACCCATCAGTGTGAGAATAGCATCAGACTTTAGCAAGTCTGTAAGGCCGATGATAACTCCCGCCATTGTTCCTGCTAATCCCCAGTATAATGGAATTGGAGTTTGTGTAGCAATATCGTTTTCTACTGAATCACAATGGCGGTCAACAGCATCTTTCAGCAATCCAAAATCAATAACCGAACCTGAGTTATTTCCAAGATACTTATTGATGGAGTTCTTAATTGACTCGAAAATCGTATTTCCGGCTCCATAAACGCCGTCAACTAGGTTGGTTTGCTCATTTCGTCTGAGACGCCACGAGGATTCTTCAGCAAAGATTTTACTGAATTGATTCATTCGCAGAAGATTCTTTACGAAAAAGAATATCTGAATGCAAATAATTGCGATGATAATAACTGGTACTAATGCGTGCATTTTACTATCTTGTTAGAGCGACTAACGCTTTCTGAATAATATACCATCGATTACTTTCAAACTTGGCAACTCCGGGCTTGATAACAGTCGCTTGGTTAGCATCTTGGAGGCTACAACCTTCAAAATCAACCGCTAATTTAGCCGCATCAGTTCTCAACAACGTTTCAAGTTCAGCACGGGAGTGTAACAGCGGTTCAAATTCGGCAATATTATCTTTCTCTTCAGCTGAAAAGCGAGCTTCAGAATCACGTGTCGTAAGAAAGTTCTTGAAATAACCTCTATCTGCCTGAGTTGGTTGCCCGAAATACCCTTTTTTAGTTTCGAGGACAGAAACAGGAATAGGATCCGGTGAGGATTTCGGTGTATATAATGAAGTTCTGCTTTCATCTACAGTATTCTTTGACCTTTTGAGTGCTTTAACTTCATCTTCAAGAATCTTTAGCCGAGATTTTAATTGATAGTAATCATCGGAAGCATTTTGGCGGGGCATGGGCGTAGGCGTAAAACGATTATCCGAAGATTGTTTTAGATTATGGATGTCGTTACCAAGTTTATCAAGTCTCTTGCTAAACTTGGATGCTCGGATGAGCGCAATAATAGAAATTACTAACGTAATGAGACCAAGAACAATAGATATAAGCAAACATAATTTGTTGCTTGATTCTTGTTCTTTGAGATTTTTAATCTCAGTGTCGTATTTATCTGTACGGTTAAAACTTTCACCTACTTGCTTTTTAAGATTTTCAATGTCGTTCTTCATTGAATCTAATTCAGCATTATTGATTGGTGAAACAGTAACATTCCCTCCTTGTGTTGTAGAGACAATTGCTTCTTTATTTTCCTGTGGATGAGAACCTTTTTGATTATTGGAATCGGCCTCGTCTTTGCACGAGGTTAGTAATAGCCCTCCTACAAAGAAGACTAATACAATAGTTCGTATTTTGATTGATTTCATTATTGTCCTTTCAATATTTTGTATATTTCGGTTGACATAGAATGTAGAACGCCCTTAATAGGATAGAAGAAGAACGTTTCTTCGATGACATCATCTTCTTCGGTTTCTTCTTGACGTTGTGCTATACCCTTATCGAGGAAGGTGTTCAAATCCTTCTTAGCTGCTTCGTGTGCAGCTTTTAGAGCGGAAGTTTTCAATCCGAAGTTTTTATCGAAATTAAAAACACCATTCATTTCAACAAAGACAAAATCAAAGAAATTTTCAACAGCTTTTACAGTGTTTTCCTTGTACTTCTCAGTGATTGTGCGATAGGTATCACCATTAGTAACAACACCAGTGCAGTCACTTTTGAAAACAATTGTTTTATCTCTGATGTCATCATCGTCTGCTCCAATGAGACCACCTTTACAAGTAGAATCTTTGGGATTGGAATCTTTCTCTAACCCTAAGAGTTCCAACTCTTTTCCATAAGGTTTGCCGAGGACCTTTTCAAATATCAGTTTTGTGTATTTAGCAAGAATCTTAGAATCGGTGGTAATAACCCTGATGACCTTACTTCCATTACCACTAAAGGAAATATGGCGTGGAACATCAAGCCCTAATGCCTTGGTGATTTGAGCAATATGGTATATGATTGAAGTATAGAACACGATGAAGACAATCTTGAAATCTTCGTCCTCCTGTAACAGATAGTTGAAGTCAAGAGCTTTTCCGTTTATTCCGGCTTTCTTTGGGATTGAATTATCTTTAAGACTAAAGAGGAACGAAGCCATATTAGACGGACGATGATTATTGGCACTATTGAATACCCGGACAAGTTCTGAAAGATTCTTTTCTTCCAGAAGTTTTAGGATTTCACCTTTGTGCCAATCAATAATACCATTGTTGTCGTCAAGATCAGAGAATGAGTTTTCAAAAAGTGCGTTAGACGCAAAGCGGAAAGACGTTACATGATGGATGGTTTTGTCTTTTGCAAATGCGATGTCAGTTGTACCTCCACCGATATCAACGTTAACAAGGCTTGTCGCGGTCGCATAACGCTTAAAGAAATACTGGATAGGAGCTGCTGATTCTGTCATATAAGTTGTCACTCCATCTCCAAAGTATTCTTTATACGCATCGTCCCAAGTTTCTTTGAGACGGCGCAAACGTTTAGGAGCCATGCTTATCGGATAGAACCATGTGATTTTAGTGTGCTGGAGATCACCATTGTTCAGCAAGACCTTATTACGAATAATGAGCATGAGGCAGCGAACATAGGCTTCCATAACTCGGAGATCATCTCCATTACCCCATTTGATATTGTATTTCAAATTGTTGTATGGTAAATCTGCTCTCTTATCATAAGTAAAAGGTAGGTTTACTAAATTGAAGGGGTTTACTTCCTTACTCCAATCAACAGTTTTTGAGCAAGAGAGGACTGTTCGAGTGGGGAATGAATAATCATCACTTCCAATTTCTTCAGGGAGGAAATCACGCTCAATAAGTTCGGTTTCTTCAAGTAAATCCTCGAAAAATCCGCATTCATTCTTTGTGGGCGTAAACATCTCACAAAGTTGACGATCTGCTTTTGAGAATCCGAATACTTGAGACTTATTTTGTCCCTTTCGGTATTCGATATGGGTATTGGAGGTTCCCAAATCTATTGCAAATTCAAACTGCTCTACATTTCTTTGCTGTTTGAATATTGGAACAATGATCCCGCAATAACCATGATGATTGCGAACTTGGATATAATCAAAGTTCTCACCTTTAATGAGGTAGTTGTTAGCTTTAGTCAGGTATTGCTGATCTTCGTTTCTACAATCTGATGCTTTCGGAAGTATTTTTTCAGTCCCCTTATAGAAGATGAACTCAGTTTTTGACGATGAAGCTTGAATGCAAGATATATTATAGATTGCCTCTTCAGGATTATTGAAACGTACCTGCGGCATGATGAAACCAGTAAATTTCATCTCGGCAATATTGCCTGCGTTATTTTTTATATCCGCGGAGCTATTGTTATAGTATAAACGGGTGTACTCTATATAGGATACATTACCAGCACCCTTGATAGGAATACGCATTGTGACAGAGACTGACTCTCCTGCAAGAAGTTTCATCTCAAACATTGGTTTTCCATCACCCATAACTTCTCTAAGTTCATCAACAGTAAAGTATTTGAAAAACAAAGGGGTTATTGGCAATAAGAAAGCCATTTCTGACTTATCAATCTTTACATGTCCGTCGAAATAATTAGTATTATTCAGAGTATGAGGTACCTTAATAATAGTTTCTTCGAGGAAATCACTTATGGTAAGATAAGGATGCAACGAACCTTCAAATGGAAGTACTCGTTTCGCCAAATCGGACTCCTTATCTTGGAATGGTGCTTTATTCGTTTTTCCCCATTTACCTGTCGTATATTGGAGTTCACTATATCTGTTACCCGCCTCAATGGGAAGGACCAAGGGTTCCTCTGAAGAAATGGATGACTTGATTACAAAATCACTTTGAGCGTTAACGGGTTGACTAGATTTCTTATACAAGTTGTGTCCGAGAACTTCGACCAAATCACTTTGGTTGACATTTGCCACATCGATAGTGTCAAAGTCTTCGAGGGCAACCGCAGTTATACTGTTGAGTTGGTTCTTTTTCGTCTGATCAGGAATAGCTTTGTAGGTCGCATTCAAATATGTATCAACCTCTGGGAAAAGACCGGCAAAATTAGGAATTGCTTTGCGGAGAGCGAACAAATATTTGATAAACTCAAAGTCTCGCTTATAGAGAGGCTGATAATCGCTGTCAAAAGGTTTATCCTCGCCAAAGAATATATTGTTGACATAACTCAAATCATTTGCATTGCTGAAAAACAATGTAGCAGGCGATGTAGATCCGATGATGTTGAGTTCATCAGGACCTTCAATATAGTTCAGCAAATAAAGATTGTGTAACTGTCCGAAATTATATGTTTTTGAATCGGATGTCATGTATTTGTCCAGTGCATCAGCGAGATAGTGATGACCAGCAATACCAGAATTGCTAAGCTCATTCAGCATAAGCTGATGATCCCATTTGATTATCTCAACTTTGCCGTTGTACTTATCGATATTGAAGAAAATCTCCGCTACATCGAGAGTATCGGAAACCATTTTGTGAAAGATAGTAGTTCCGTCAAGATCTACTTTCTTAGTTTTTTTATCCGGTTTACACACCTCTTTGAAAGCAGTTTTGATTAGATCAATACGTGCGAAAGGTGATGGAATAGAAGTAATTTCATGACGCGCGGAAGCTCCATCAGGATCTTCTATGGTATCACGACTGGCAGAGTTGTACGGGAAGGCAGGACTATTGTTCCAGTCCTCATAGGTTGAAGTGCCTTCCTTATATAATCGGAATATCTTAGACATGATAGTTATTTGCTTAATTTTTCCGAAACCAATTTCTGAGTTCCAAGATAGAACATCTCCAAAAATTTATTCTCAGTCCCTTTGCTTTTACAATTTCTGACGGCAGAGTTGAGTCTATCCATCACGAGAGTATAGTCTGAGAACTTACTAAAAATCTTTTTGGGTTTAACCCCTGTAATTAGATCAAAGGGTTTGTCACCACAGGTAGCATTAAATAAATCCAGAGAACGTTTGTTCTCCTTCATTTCCTTTAGCCACTCGTGATACTTATGGAAAAAGGATTCAAGATCGCTATAGAATAGACCACTATAGAAGTCCTCGAAGTTACCTTTATTAGCATTAAATGAGGCCGACTGGAACGTATCAGCTTTATGTGTTAATGCATTCGCCATCATAGTAAATTGCACAAGCGGCATATAAAGCATATCGCGCATCTTACGATAGAACGAGTCGAATGACACAGAACCATTAACATCCTTAATGCCCAATTCCATATTAGCCGGAGCTGTAAATTGAGAATTAGAGAAATTTACAATAGCAGTTGCTCCCAAGAACTCAATCAAATGTGCATCGTTACGTTGAGACGAACCACCCTCATGATTCTCATAAGTTTTAGAGACATCATCAGCAAGGTAATATAGTGCATCGATAGAGCCATTTTTGCTGATGTTATTCTCGTAGTATGCTAAAGCAGACTTCGTTTTAGAAATGAACGTTGATGAGTCTATTTCACTTTCATCGTCTTGTTGAAGCTTAAAATATGGGAGGATGGTAACAGCACCGATCGTTGCTTTGTTAATCAAGTCATGATTGGGAAAGTCGGTTCCTTTTCGGAGTGTTTTTAGTAGCAAAGGAAAACCACTGGCACCAGTTCCTCCAAAAATAGAGCTGATTATAAAAATCCTATCGCCATCGCTAAAAGCATTGGCAAAGTCCTCAAAGTCTGTTGAGTGAGCGATTTGGTTAAGAACAACACTTCCTATATTGGGGTTTCCTTTGAAACCTACTTCCATTGAGGATTGTAAGTTCTTGTCAGAGAAAAGCATTTTAGCCAAAGCCTTATTTGCTTTGGACATTGACGCATATTCAATAAACTGTTGGAACGATTTATCGTCAGTGTCGTTTATACGGAGAGTATAGTTTGGAAGTATTTGCTCTATTTCAGTTCTAAAAAACTTGCTCTGATTGTCGCTGCTAAACTTAAGTGCTTGACGAATAGACGAATAATTATTCAGCAAGGAAACTGTGCGTGTCAAATCTGCATTTGCTGTATCAGGGTCAATGATAATAGGTACAATTTCATCGGCTCCAAATTTGACACCCGAAGCTAATATCATTGTAAGTGAACGAAGTACACGGGAACCTGTACCGCCGATACCGAATACAAAAATTTTTGCCATATCAGAAAGGTGCTCTTGAACAGTTTGTACTCCACCATTTTAGTATGAAGGAGAAAATTATAAATACGAGTATGGAAAGAATCATATTTGATACACCAAAACAAAGAATCTCTGATTCCCCTATGTTTAGGGGTACTTGCAAATTCGTTGACGGGTCAATTCCAACCATCTTGTTATCATAGTAATCCTTTAGAACCCACTGCCAACCCACGATAAAGTTTATGACAGCATTTATGCCTAAAAAAATTAGCCAGCCCCACCAATTGCACAAACGGGGATGATTAACTGCATAGTAATAGATGAGTACTACTGCAAGACTAATTCCCAACATTGTGAATCCAATCCCAATAAAGGAATTGTTTTGAGATAGTGGAGATGATGTTCCCCACATATACTCAGCAACTTCGAGTCCGAAAAAGTCTTCAAACCAACAGTAGATACTTCCGAAGAATTCGCCCATATATTATTTACGTTTAACGTTAAAATTAAATGTTGTGCTTACCTTCTCATTCTTATAGGCATCAGCGACACCTTGAATAAGATATTTAATGCCAGTTGTTTTATTAAGATTTTCTTGAATGTTTGCCCCGGTATCATCATTGGATTCTATAACCCATGAAGGTATCTTTGGAGTATTAAATGTCAGGCAATCCTGAGCTATATTAGTCCCGTTGGGGATTGTAAATTTAATATAGTGTGAATATTTACTTTTGGAATCTGAAATTGGACAGATACTATCCACAATTATATTAGAATTATTGAATGAATAATTTTTCTTGTCTTGTATCATCCCATCAGGTTGCAAGGTGGTACGGAAATCTGCTTGAATGATAATATTATAATCGCCATGTGCCGGAACTATGGTTTTACTTGTAAGTGCATTATTGAAAATATCAAATGGCACATTAGATTTATTGGTAAACGCAACTATTCCACTTAGATCATACTTAGCCAATTGCGAAAACGGTACTGCCATATTTATCTTGGCGAGATAGTTCTTATTACCAAAAATCCATATATAATATGGACGCTTTACATCTTTAAGAACTTCAACCGTACCATTAGGATAGAAATATTTACCATTGAAGTCAGAGGATAATTTTAATATTTCAACACCTAAATCAGACACTCTCTTCTGAGCGTTTATTACCTCATCCTTTATACGAATTTCACAGTTTGTTAGAAACTTTTGAGCATCCTTTGCAGGCAAGTCCAATATACAATCAGATACAAATACACACACTGTAGTGTCATTAACTTCATTGAGGACATTGGCAATCAAATCACCTAAATCAGTATTTGATCTATTCCCACCTGTGTTTTTGAATGTCTCGGGATTTAAGGTTTGAATATAGTTTGTAAGATTTCCTTTGTAAGGTATCAACACGCTGTTGATATAATAAAGATCTGTCTTTGAAGAAACCCGATTAACGTCACTAAGGTAATCATACACCACATCCTTTAACTGAGAGCCATCACCCATATACCCGTCCATGCTTCCTGAGTTTTCAATGAAAACTTTGAAACATGGATTTTGAGATGGTATAGTGGCTTCCACAGGTGTGTAGCTTACCTCTATTTTATCAGATCCACATCTGATAATAGCCGCAAGAAAGATTATGGCGGCACAAAAGAGAATTATGTATGAGGTCAGTTTCATTACTTTATGTTTGTAGAATTTAGTAATACACTCTTGTTTAGAGATTTGGATGAAGTTTACTTATTGATTATCAGTATTTTGTAATATATTCAAGTCCAATTTGCTAAACAACCATATTTTATTATGTAAAGAAACTGGGCTTTTTTAGGACTCCAATTGCTTAATTCTCAATTTTTTTCACTAACTTTGCATCCGGTTAATTATCTCTAAACAAGAGATTTGGATGATTGCTCAATGAATGCCCCCTATCTCAACAGGTCTGAGACAGGGGCTGATGTTAAAGGCCTTTTAGAATCAGGGAATTGGCTTTGTCAACAACTGTCGTGTCAAGGCTGGCGAGATAGATTCGGGTAGTGGTCTCGCTGTCATGTCCCATCCCTTCGCTGATGACGCTTAATGGTATTCCTTTTGCTTTGGCGGCTGATGCCCAGCTATGACGGGCTACATATAGAGTCAGAGGTACCGTGATGCCAACCTTCTTCGCAACCTTTTTGAGATTATAGTTGATGTTATATCCCACATTCCGGTAGGTATATCGTTCATTGGTGCCCGTATTCTTGATGATTGGAAGGAGATAACGGGTACTGTTTTCAGGATATTTGTCAAGTATCATCTGCATCTCCTTTGTCCACTTGATTGTCAATAGCTGTCCGGTTTTCCTTCGCCGGTAAGCGACATATCCGTTTGAGAGATCTGATTTTCTCAGATAGGCCATATCTATAAAACTCATTCCGCGGAGCATGAAACTCATGATAAACATATCGCGTGCAAAATCAATAGCCGGGGTCAGTGACAAATCAAGAGCCTTGATTCTCTTGATTATTGATAACGGTAATGCTCGTTTGACTGTCTTATCAACCCCGGTATAGACGTGGCGAAACGGATGGCGATTCTCGATTATTTCATTTTCGACCGCCCGATTATACACCGCTCTGAGAATACGGGTATAGAACGATATGGTATTGGGAGAGACGCCTCTTTGCTGATGCCATGCTTCATATGCCTCCATCACTTCGGTGTTGAGGCAGTCGAGCATTATATCTTCATCCTGACGAAACTTCTTAAAGCTATTGAGGGTAACTGTGTATGTTTCGGAAGTACGAATCTTACCATTCTGTTTCAGTTTGATAATCTGACTCTCCATGTAGTTGAACAGGCTGTACTCATTAGCGTAGCGGTTGAATTCATCAATCACATCGTCGGCAGTGTAGGTCAATCCATTGTTGTCAAGTTTACGGATTATCTTAGTAAGGCGTTCCACATCCCAACGGATGCGCTCACGTATTGAAAGGACAAACGATTTTCGATCACTTTTCTGAGTAGTTACCACCATAGAGCGATTATCGTCCCATTCAGTAGGAAAGATATGGTAGTCTGTTAGCAGTTGTCGCGGTTTTCTATCATGTGTAATCTGATAGTAGATTGTGCCCTCGTGGTCAGCGACAGTCGAGGGCCGGAACTTTACTTTTATCGAAGCCATGTTATTTTGAGTTTTCTGATTTTGAGTAAGTAGCTGGTCAAATTAAACGTATATTATACGCTCTGGCGATTTTGAGCTGATTTGGCTACGGAGCGAAGGAGCGATGAAAATAAGTAAGGGGGACACACTCTGAATATAGCGCATCCCCTTGGTGCTTTGAAAATTGTTTCTGTCCGATAAAGCTCAGATTCTACCTTCGCACCGAAAAACGCCACACTGCCGAGGCTAAATCTTCTACAAATGGATTTCTTCTGGGACATGGAGCCTGCCAACACCTACGTTCTATACTAACATATTGTATTCAAGCGTAACACCAACCTCGATGTGAGACTATATAATATATGACTGCACAATGAAAAATTGAGCTTGTCAACAAAGTGAATCTTGAAACTTTGTATTAACTTTGTAGCGTAAATCTCTTGATATGGAAAAATTTGATGTTTTTGACTGCTCAAATGTTTTTATTGCGAGCTTTTTTACGGATGACCGCGGCTGCGCTCACTGCAACCGTGAGCATACTCTGATATATATTCTCTCCGGCGAACTGGAGATAAATGACGGTGGAAAAAAGACAATACTTCATTCGCGTGATTGTGCTTTCATGCGCCGTGATAACAGAATGTGGCTACAGAAACGAGCCTCGGAAAATAAGCCTTACCGTTCCGTGGTCATGAAATTCTCACGCGAGTTCCTAAAGAATTTTTATCATAACATAAATCAGCGAGAGCTACCTTCCGACTCTAAAAGAGAGAAGGTGAGCCTGATGAAGTTTCCCTCCAATCGGCTTGATCTAAGAAGTCTTTTTGAATCATTGGTACCTTATTTTGATGCAGGTGTACAACCGGATGAAGACATCCTAAAGATGAAGATGAACGAAGGTATGCGGGCTATCCTTAAGACCGATGTGAACCTATATGCTTCACTTTTTTTTTTTTTTTAACCTTGGAAGATAGATATTGTGGATTTCATGGAGAAGAACTATATGAACGAACTATCTATGGAGGAGATGGCATATTACACAGGACGTAGCCTTGCGACTTTCAAAAGAGATTTCAAGAAAGTGAGTGAGCTCACGCCTCAGAAATGGCTGATACGCCGGCGGCTGGAAGCCGCTCGTGAACTTATCCTTAAAGGAGGCAGAAAAGTATCAGAGATATGTTTCGATGTTGGTTTCAAGAACCTTTCTCACTTCTCAAAACTCTATAAAGACATGTATGGTATTGCTCCGACACTTTCTGCAATTTGATCCTCCCGACAAAATAATTTGAGCCTTGCAACAAAGCGAGGCTATTTTGGGGGATGTAATTTTGCATCCCTGCACGTATAATCAAGAAGATTGAGCTGTAATGAGTGAAAATAAATTTAGCCGAAGAGGATTCCTTAAAACTCTTGGAATGACTATGGGTGCGATGGCTTTGGTACTTACCTGCAATAAAGTGCAGGCGGCTACCAATATCCTTGAACGGAAGGAAGGCAAATCTATATACGGAAGCATTCCCCTCCGCACTCTTGATTCGGGTAATGCGGCTTTCAATGTATCAACTCTTGGATTCGGTGTTATGGGTATGACCTCCTCGCAAGTTGCTCTTGGCTGGCTGCTGCAAAAGGAACCCTTCATCGTCCCGATTCCAGGTACCACAAAACTATCGCATCTGGAAGAAAATCTCAGGACACTGGATTTTGAAGTGTCGACCGAAGAATGGAAAGAATTAGAACTTGCAGTGGCACAAGTACCCGTAGTAGGCGACCGCTACAATGCAGACCAGCAGAAGCAAGTAGGATTTTAGAAATAATGCAATCATATATGAAAAGAATCGTTTTTATTTTATCAATGGTGATTGGTTGCTTGTCAATCAATGCCAAAACGCTGATAGTATATTACAGCTACACCAATAATGTTGAAAAGATCGTCAACGAACTCAGTCGTCAGATAGAGACCGACGTAGTTGAAATAGAACCGGCGGAGAAAGAGCTTGACTATGCAGCCAACAACTACGCAATCGGGAGTGCCCAGATCGGTGCCATTAAAAATAATCCCGACGACAGCTCCTCCTATCCGGCAATAGACCCGGTAAATGTGAATCTCGATGAATACGACACCATAATCGTAGCCGCGCCACTGTGGTGGAGTCAGATGGCTGCACCTTTGCAAACATATCTTTTTCACAATGGCAGGGAAATAGCCGGAAAGAATATCGGGCTGATTGTATCGAGCGCAAGCAGTGGCATAAGCGGAGTCGAGGCGGATGCGAAACGTCTTATTCCCGACGGTCATTTCCTGAATCCAAGTCTCTGGATTCGCAGTTCCCAGACTTCAAACGCCTCATCCATGCTTGAAAGCTGGCTAAAGGAGATTGACTATGAGAAGTTGACGAGCGGGATTGACCCTATAGCTAAAGACCTTGTTACTGATTTCACAGTCTACTCTTTGTCTGGGAATCAGCTCATGTATAAATCAAAATCCATTGACAGCCTGCAAGCCGGCATCTACATTATCAATGGAAATAAAACCCTCATATCCAGATGAAACGAGTAATAATAACGCTAATCAGCATAGCCTGCATTATTAACCTTATGGCACAGACAAAAATAGTACAGACAGCCGGACGTGATGCGCTTGGTGAGTTTGCTCCCGAGTTCGCTCACTTGAATGATGACATTCTCTTTGGAGAGGTATGGAGCAGAAACGATCTCCTCTCTCTGCGTGACCGCAGTTTAGTCACCATCACTTCTCTCATTTCACAGGGTATTACAGACAGTTCGCTTATCTATCATCTTCAGGAAGCAAAGAAGAATGGAATCACACGGACTGAGGCTGCTGAAATAATTACCCATATCGCATTTTATGCAGGCTGGCCAAAGGCGTGGGCAGCATTCCGACTCGCCAAAGATGTATGGCGCGACGACATAAAAGGTGAAGACGCAAAGTCTGAGTTCGCACGCAGTATGATATTCCCTATCGGAGAACCCAATACAGACTATGCCAAGTATTTTACAGGGAATAGTTATCTGGCCCAGATCTCTACAGAGCAGATACCGTTTGCCAATGTCACTTTTGAGCCGGGTTGCCGCAATAACTGGCATATTCACAAGGCAGTCAAAGGTGGCGGTCAGATGTTGGTTGGAGTAGCCGGTCGAGGATGGTACCAGGAAGAAGGTAAGGAGCCTGTAGAGATCCTGCCCGGCACGGTAATAAATATTCCTGCCAACGTGAAGCACTGGCATGGAGCGGCAAAAGATTCGTGGTTCGCACACTTGGCATTCTCCGTTCCGGGTGAGGAATCTGAAAATGTATGGCTTGAACCTGTTACTGATGAACAGTATCTTTCTATTGAGTGAATATCAAACGGTGAGACTCTCTACCAAGGATGGGCTTGCCGTTTGTTTATTTCAGGGATGTAATACTCAAACATGACTATGGAATTGTCATTGTTATAATCTACTGTATCATCGTTGTAAGCAAGTTGCCGTTTTAGGTTGGTATC
>JAAVFY010000013.1 GCA_014800515.1 Bacteroidales bacterium | reverse complement strand
TAAGTAGCTAAGAAAAATTAAACGATATAATAACTCAGTAGCTTTGAAAGTATCTTAATATGATATATGCGGCTAATTTTGGCCATCTTGACCTTGTCGCTCAGTCGCTTAGCTCGCTAAGCTCCTTCGCTCCGCGCCCAACCTGACTCAAAATTATCGTGCATCTATTATTAATTGTTCTTAGCTACTTAAGAAAAAAAGAATCATATAATGAGAAAATGGCGTATTGAAGACTCCACGGAGACATATAATGTGGCCGGGTGGGGATTGAAATATTTTTCAATCAACGATAAGGGCCACGTGCAAGTGACCCCTTTTGAGGGGAGTTATCCGGTAGACCTGAAAGAGGTGGTAGATGAACTTCGTAACAGAGACGTCTCCGCTCCCCTACTTCTGCGTTTCCCGGATATTCTTGACGACNGGATACGTAAAATCTCCAGTTGTTTCGCCAAGGCTGCCCACACCTACGACTACAAAGGACAGAACTTCATTGTCTATCCTATCAAGGTCAATCAGATGTGTCAGGTGGTAGAAGAGATAGTGAGCCATGGCAACAAATACAATATCGGTCTGGAGGCAGGCTCGAAGCCAGAACTTCATGCCGTGCTGGCAGTCAATACGCAGGTGGATTCCTTGATAATCTGTAATGGCTACAAGGATGAGGACTANATTGAACTCGCCCTACTCGCGCAGAAGATGGGACGCCGGATTATCCTTGTGGTGGAGAAACTCAACGAGCTGAAACTGATATGCGACGTGGCAAAGCGACTCAAGATGGAACCCAATGTAGGCATCCGCATCAAGCTCACCAGCAGCGGCAGCGGCAAATGGGAAGAATCGGGAGGCGATGTGAGCAAATTCGGACTTAACTCCAGCGAACTTCTGGAGGCACTTGAATTTATGGAGAAGCAGAACATGACGAATTGCCTCAAGCTTATCCACTTCCACATCGGTAGCCAGATCACGAAAATCAGGCGTATCAAGAATGCACTGCGCGANGCGATGCAATTCTACGTACAGCTCTCGAAGATGGGATTCAAAATAGAATTTGTCGACATCGGCGGAGGATTGGGAGTGGACTATGACGGCACTCGCTCTTCAATGGGAGAGAACTCCATGAATTACAGTATTCAGGAATATGTCAATGACGGAGTGTCAGCCCTTGTGGACGTATGCGTAAAAAATGGTCTTCCCCATCCCAATATCATCACCGAGAGCGGCAGATCACTCACAGCCCATCATTCCGTACTGATCATTGAAGTGCTTGAGACAACAAGTCTGCCCATCTGGAAAGACGATGAAGAGATAGGCGATAATCCCCATGAGCTCACGGCTGAGCTGTATAGTATCTGGGATAAGATCAACCCCAGCAGGGTTTTTGAAGACTGGCATGATGCGCTCCAGATACGCGAAGAAGCACTTGAGCTTTTCAGCCTTGGTCTTCTGGATCTTAAGACACGTGCTCAGATTGAGAAACTCTTCTGGTCGGTGGCACGCGATGTCAACGACATGACCCGCAGTATGAAACATCCGCCGGAAGAATTGCGCAAGGTGGCACGTATGCTCCCGGAAAAATACTTCTGCAACTTCTCCCTCTTCCAGTCTCTNCCGGANTCATGGGCNATAGACCAGATGTTTCCCATCATGCCTATCCAGAGACTTGACGAAAAACCCGGACGTGTATGCACCATTCAGGACGTCACCTGTGACTCTGACGGAAAGATCAATAGATTCGTATCGCCACAAGGCACAAGCCACGGACTTCCCGTACACCCCATCCGGCCATCAGAACACTATTATATAGGAGTATTCCTTGTCGGAGCATATCAGGAAATACTCGGCGACCTTCACAATCTCTTCGGCGACACAGCAGCCGTGCATATTTCAGTAACCAACCAAGGCTACGAGATAGAACAAGTGATTGACGGCGAACCGGTGGCCGATGTGCTTGACTACGTGGAATACAATCCCAAGAAACTTGTGCGTAATCTCGAGACATGGGTGTCACGTTCCACAAAGAACGGAGTAATCACACCGGAAGAAGGCCGCCAGTTTCTCAACAATTACCGTTCAGGTCTTTACGGCATAACATATCTTGAGCGAGACTGACCTTCGGGACTACTATTATCCCTTCAGAAATGCGATATTTTCTTAAGATAGCCTACGACGGCACCGGCTTCCACGGTTGGCAACGCCAGCCGAACGCCATTGGAGTGCAGCAGNTCATAGAAGACTCCCTTTCCACCATTATGNGCAGGCCGGTGGAAATCGTCGGCAGCGGACGTACCGATACGGGGGTACATGCCCGAGAGACATTCGCACATTTTGACACACCCGAACCGATTGGTGACACCGGGAAATTCCTGGTGTCGCTCAATCGGCTCTGCGGGCGTGCGATAGCAATTTCCGATATCTTGCCTGTCATGGAGACTGCTCACGCACGTTTTGACGCCACTTCACGCACCTACAAATATTTCATACATTTCCATAAAGATCCTTTTCTTGAGGGATTGAGCTGGGAGACACGGCCGCTCGATCTTGAGAGAATGAACGAGGCAGCTTCGCTTCTTCCGGAGACTGAGGATTTCACCTCATTCGCCAAACTTCATAGTGATGCCAAGACCAATATCTGCCATGTAGATATTGCTCGCTGGACAGAGGAAGGTGAAAATAGAGCTGTTTTTACAATTCGAGCCGACAGATTTCTGCGTAACATGGTGAGGGCAGTTGTGGGGACACTGGTGGATGTAGGCAGAGGCAAGAGCGATCCGGCGACAGTAAAGAAAATAATTGAAAGTAAAGACAGATGTTCGGCCGGGACTTCGATGCCTGCGCACGCGCTTTATCTTTGGAAAGTGGAATATCCGGCAGATATATTCTTGTAATTCAAATGCTTTTCAATAGATGCGGATTTATAGAGAGAAAGAATCTACTGATAAAACCCACGATATAAAAAATAAAGGAGGAGAGTCATCCGACTGTCCTCCTTTCCAACCTATATAGCTAAAACTATCCAAAAAATTCACTAATAAAAATTTCTTTTTAAGAAGACATCGCATCTCACGATGAACACCATCACTCTATGCGGGGTGTCAGCTTCAAGGCCTCCTTCATTTTACGATTGCAAAATTAAGACTTTTCGGAGATGTAACACTTAAGATAGCGGAAGATTATGAATAAATGCAACCATAAAAACGGGGAATTATAAGTGAAAAATGTATTGAATTCGGATAGCCGAATATTCCGAAGGGTGGCTCAGTCGGATTGATCGCTGATCTCCTCCGCTGTCCGGGCACCCTGGCTCAAAATATCGCGCATCTATCATATCATTAATTTGTCTTAGCTACGTAGAGTCTAAACTTTATAATATTGATGTGAGTTATAAATAATATAAAAGAGTTTTTGAGTAATCATATAAAACACACAATAAAATTATAAGAAAATGCGAAAAGGACTTCTACTTATGACTGCCCTAATGGCAGCCGGCAGCCTCTGGGCAAAGAATGAGAAGATCGACGACTTCTATACCAACGGTATATCAAGGGACGGCACATATATCTATGGCTCGGACGGCACTTTCTTCCTGATACGAAATCTAAAGACGGGAGAAGAATGGAATTATAGTATCGATTATAATGCAGGCGACGGTAATTGCTGGACTGAAGACGGCATGATGGTCGGNAATCTTGACGACCTGACTCCTGCTCTATGGAAAAACGGACAGTGGACACCACTTGAGATTAAGAATGTAAGTGTGAGCCACATACTTCGAGGCGTCACTCCGGACGGAAGTATAATATGCGGCACAGAGGGACAGCCGAAGCCGTCAGGAGATGTGGAAGACTATCTCATGTCCGCACCGGTGATCTACGNGCGCCAGGCAGACGGGAGCTATGGAGATCCTATCGCATTGCCCTATCCGGAGCTTGACATCACCGGCAGAGTGCCGCAATATGTGACAGCCAACAATATCAGCGACGACGGACGCACCATTATCGGCCAGGTTGTCGACGGCAACGGATTCTTCATCTATCCTATCGCTTTCTACAAAGAGGAAGACGGCAACTGGACCTACGATATAGTTCAGCCCGATGCTTTCAATCCCAATAAGATCACGTTCCCCGAATATCCCGGCAGCGGCCCGATACAGCCTATGGCCGAGACTTTCCTCAACGAGGAGCAAAAAGCCGCTTACGATCAGGCAATGGAGGAATGGTATGATCAGGGTTCAGACCTTTCGACAGAGCCGGATCCTTTCGATTTCCTTTCAGGAGATACACTTCAGGCATTTCTGAAGGCCGAGTCAGAATTCAACACCGTACAAGCCAAATGGGAGACAAACTTCGTGAAGTGGATGCAGTCATATTCCCGCCTTCAGAACACGGGCTACACTTTTGAATTCAATGACCTCTATCTCTCGCCCGACGGACGCTATTATGGCACCAGCTCCAAGAAAGAGGCCGAGACCACAGGTGAAGGAGGCGGAATTGATCTTCAGATGAATAAAGTCGTAAGAAACGCCGGAAATATCAATCCTCATGACGGNAATGGCACCGACAAATACACACCTTTCGTGTTTGATCTAAAGAACGAGACATTCAAGAAATATGACACAGACCTGGTCAACGGCATAGAACTTACGGGCATCACCAACGACGGCACAGTGATTGGGGTGAATGAGCCTACCCCCTATCCTCAGACTTATCTCTTCCTGAATGGTGATGATAAGATGACTGATCGCAAGACCTATATTGCCTCTATCTCTCAGGAGACAGCTAATTGGATGAATGTTAATATGATCTATGATCTGGATGTATATGACCCAGAGAACGATAATTATCAGCTTGTGGAGGATTATATGATTACTGGTATCCCCTACATCACACCCGACCTCAAGACAATTGTCACCACAGCATACGCTGTCTGGACAACCGAGGGTGCACCCTACTTCACATGTGTTCTTACCCCTGAAGATCCCACATCTGTCAAGGCAGTTGAGAATATAACCGAGCTGACTCTCACCACGACTGCCGACGGCACCATACGCGTCAACACACCGGCAGATATTGAAGTGTATGACCTGGCAGGAGTAAGGGTATCCAAAACTGAAAACGCTACAGAAGTTTCACCAGAAGTGACAAAAGGCCTTTACATTGTAAAAGCCTCGCGCGAAGGTAAGGATGTCATCACACGTAAGGTGGCTCTCTGATACTTACGGTGAGATAAGTAGCTAAGAAAAAATTAAACGATATAATAACTCAGTGGCTTTGAAAGTATCTTAATATGATATATGCGGCTAATTTTGGCCATTTTGACCTTGTCTCTCAGTCGCTTAGCTCGCTAAGCTCCTTCGCTCCGCGGCCAACCTGACTCAAAATTATCGCGCATCTATCGTATTATTAATTTTTCTTAGCTACTTAACAAAATTAAAAAGTTGTCTTAACTTCTTAATCAGATATCCCAAACCCTTGGAGGAGCGAAAGACGAGAATCCGGTGGAAATTTTTCAATTTCCACCGGATTTTTCTAATTTTGCAGTAGAAGTCGTTTAGACCCCATCTCCTCTTCATAAGCTATACAAATACGATGGATAATAACGAAGCAAAGCATAGAATCGAAACTCTCAGAGAGGAACTCAATCGTCACAACCGAGCATATTATGTAGACAGTAATCCCGAAATAAGCGATAAGGAGTTTGACATGATGATGAAAGAGCTTGAGCAACTGGAAGAAGAATTTCCGGAGTATCAGGATTCTCTTTCACCCACCCGGCGTGTAGGCAGCGACCTTACAAAAGGGTTTGAGCATGTGGTGCATGCACGCCCCATGATGTCACTCTCCAACAGCTATAGCATCGAGGAGGTGGATGAATGGTTTGAGAGAATAAGCAAAGCTTTGGGAGGAGAGAAGTTTGCCGTGTGTTCAGAATTGAAGTTTGACGGAACCTCCATCTCGATCACCTACGTCAACGGGCGGCTGACGCGAGCCGTGACACGTGGCGACGGTACACAAGGAGATGACGTGACGGCCAACGTCAAGACAATACGTAGCATCCCCTTGCAGCTTGCTCCCGGAGATTGGCCGGAAGAATTTGAGATTCGTGGCGAGATCCTCATGCCTTGGGAAGTGTTCGAAAAACTCAATGCAGAACGGGCATATAATGAAGAACCCCTCTTCGCCAATCCCCGTAATGCAGCCTCCGGCACGCTTAAACTACAGGATCCGAGGGAAGTGGCCCGTAGACATCTTGACGCGCGCTTCTACTATCTCCTTGCCGATATACTTCCATCCGACAGTCATTATGAAAATATGCAGAAAGCAGCTGCATGGGGATTTAAAGTGTCGAAAGAGATGGAGATGCTCCATAG
Source organism: Bacteroidales bacterium (assembly GCA_014800515.1). GTDB lineage: Bacteria > Bacteroidota > Bacteroidia > Bacteroidales > Muribaculaceae > Lepagella. Next base: position 1,235 of record JAAVFY010000013.1, on the reverse strand, counting down.
TCTTGAAGAAGTCAATGAGTTTATCAATAGATGGGATGAAGGGAGACGGCATCTGCCGGTAGCCACTGACGGACTTGTATTTAAAGTGGATTCACTGAAACAGCAGCTTAATCTTGGATACACAGCCAAATCGCCACGCTGGGCGATAGCCTACAAATTCAATCCCGAGCGAGCCTGCACACCTCTTCGTTTTGTAAGTTTCGAGACAGGCCGCATGGGCATCGTCACTCCGGTGGCCAACCTTGAGCCGGTGCTCCTCAGCGGAACAATCGTGAAGCGAGCCTCGCTTCATAATGACGATATAATCCAGGAACTCGGCATACACTCCGGCGACTGGCTCTATGTTGAAAAGGGAGGAGAAATCATTCCCAAGATCACAGGAGTGGACATGGATAAACGTCAGAAGGGGGCAGAGAAGATAGAATTCGTGAAGAATTGCCCTGAGTGCGGCACCCCTCTTGAGCGTATATTCGGAGAAGCGGCCTGGTGCTGCCCAAACCACTACGGATGTCGCCCACAGATCACGGGCAAGATAGAACACTTTTGCGCCCGCCGCATGATGAACATTGACGGAATCGGTGAAGAGACAGCGGAACTGCTCTTTGACCGTGGTCTCGTCACACGCATCGCCGATCTATATGACCTTACGACCGAAAAACTGTCAGGGATAGATCGTATCGGAGAGAAGACAATCACAAGAATACTGACCGGAATAGCGGAATCCAAGAAGATACCGTTCGAGAGAGTGGTTTATGCCCTCTCCATTCCCAATGTGGGAGAAACCACCGCACGCCGTCTGGCATCAGCCGTGAAAAGTATGGAGCGGCTTCGGGCCATGAGCGTGGAGGAACTCACGGCGGTGCCGGATGTAGGTCCTGTGATAGCGCAATGTATCTACGACTACCTTAGAGACCCGATCAACATTGATAATATCGATAGACTGACAGCGGCCGGAGTGACTATGCAACTTTCGGAAGAGAAGATGAAAGACGCCGGCACACATCTTGCAGGCAAAACCATCGTGATATCCGGCACGTTCGCCCATCACAGCCGTGATGAATACAAAGAAATTATAGAACGTGAAGGAGGCAAAAATTCCGGCAGTATCTCCAAAAAAACGAGCTTCGTACTGGCCGGAGAGAATATGGGTCCGGCGAAACGAGAGAAGTGTGAGTCACTCGGAATCCCGATGATAACAGAAGAAGAATTTCTTGATATGCTTAAGAAATAAGCCT